>JAGSHA010000160.1 GCA_023954795.1 Oceanospirillaceae bacterium
AATGTAGCTAACTCATTGAAAAATAGTATACATATCGCCTGGTTAACCGGTGGCTCGTTTGTCCCTGATAAGGAATATCAACACTATCTTGAAAAAGCGATAAAAATTTCCAATTGAAAACAAGTTCAATAAGAGATACTTTGTTTCCTATTGGAAATAACAATCCAATTAGATAAACAAGGCAAGACCACTTGCCAACGTCCTCATCAGGACAACCAGCGACTATAAAAATAACAAGGGGAGGTATCCTTCTGATGGAAGCTCTAAGTTCCATAATTGGTGACATTAACGGTATTGTGTGGGGTTGGCCGATGCTGATCCTTATTTTGGGCGTAGGTTTCTTTATGAGCCTGGGTCTGAAATTGATGCCAATTCTGAAACTCGGTACGGGTTTCAAACTGCTCGCTAGCGGTACATCCGCTAAAAAAGGCGAGGAAAGCGAAGGTGAGATTCCTCCTTACCAAGCTCTGATGACTGCAATGTCCGCGACCGTTGGTACGGGTAACATTGCAGGTGTAGCTACCGCGGTATTCCTCGGTGGTCCAGGTGCACTGTTCTGGATGTGGCTCACCGCTCTGGTGGGTATGGCAACCAAATACTCCGAAGCCGTTCTGGCCGTTAAATACCGTGAAGTAGACGAAGAAGGCAACCACGTTGGTGGCCCGATGTACTACATCAAAAATGGTATGGGCAAGAAATGGGCATGGTTGGGTACAGCATTTGCTGTGTTCGGTGCGATTGCCGGTTTCGGTATCGGTAACACTGTACAGTCCAACTCTATCGCTCAGGTCATCGAAGCTAACTTTGCCGTTCCAACCATCGTAACGGGTTTGGTTGCGATGGTACTGGTAGGTGCAGTTCTGATGGGTGGTATCAAACGTATCGGTTCTGTTGCCGGTGCACTGGTTCCATTCATGGCTGTAGCGTACATCGTTGCAGGCTTGATCGTTCTGTCTATCAATGCTGACCAGATTGGCCCTGCTATCTCCCTGATCATCGACAGCGCTTTCACTGGCCATGCGGCTGAAGGTGGCTTCGCTGGTGCTGCAGTTTGGATGGCTATCCGCTTTGGTGTGGCACGTGGTGTATTCTCTAACGAAGCAGGTCTGGGTTCTGCACCTATCGCTCACGCGGCGGCACAGACTAAAGATCCAGTTCGTCAGGGTCTGATCGCGATGCTGGGTACTTTCCTGGACACCCTGATTGTATGTTCTGTAACCGGTCTGGTTATCGTAACATCCGGTCTGTGGACGTCTGGTGAATCCGGTGCTGCGCTGACATCTGCTGCATTTGCTCTGGCGCTGCCGGGTGTAGGTAACTATCTGGTTGCTATCTCTCTGGCAATCTTCGCCTTCACCACCATCATCGGCTGGTCTTTCTACGGCGAACGTTGCGTAGAGTTCCTGTTCGGCGTGAAAGCTATCAAACCATACCGCGTACTGTGGATTCTGGCTGTACCTCTGGGTGCATCTCTGAGCCTGGACTTTGTATGGCTGGTAGCAGATACCCTGAACGCTATGATGGCGATTCCTAACCTGATCGCTATCTTGGTACTGAGCCCAGTTGTCTTTAAACTGACTCGCGAGTACTTCGAGCGTCAGAACGGTACTCTGGCTTCAGAGAACAAGTAACAGTTGATCTGATCACTGTTATGCAAAAAGGGGCCTTCGGGCCCCTTTTTGTTTGTCTGAGAAATACCAAAATCACTGTCTGCCATAGAAAATGAATAGATCCCTGCCTATTTTCAGTTTCAATTCATATCAACCCAATACTATGAACTCAACAACGCCGGTGACCCTCAATCGCCCAGTTGTGTGCTTATGATCTTCGATTCAGTTCATGCGTATACACGAAGATCAGACTCAGAGTTCTCTATAAAACCCTACTTCGCCGCCTACCCCAAGGCGGCTTTCTTTTTTCTACAGACTCCGGCTTGGTAGAATGCCCTCTTCAGGACAGGGAATATCTCATGACAAAGCTTATCTACATTACCGATCCCCTTTGCGGTTGGTGCTGGGCATCAGCACCGGTCATAGCAACTGCGAACAGAACAGCAACGGACTTAGGGATTCCCTTTGAACTCCTGCACAGGGCATTGTTTACCGGGGACATGGTGCGCTGGATGAGTCGCAGTTTTTCAGATTATGTGACTGAAGCGGATCAACGTATTACCGCCGCATCGGGTCAACGATTCTCCGATGCCTACAGGGACAAACTGCTCTATAAACCTGATCTGATATTTGACTCCTGGCCCACAGCAATCGCGATGCAGGTTATTAAAGCCCTCAAACCGAATCAGGAATATGCCTTCTTTTGCCAACTGCAGCGCTTACGCTTTAATGAAGGCAAAATTATCACGGACAGCTCAGTACTCACCGAAGCCGCTATATTAGTGGGCATCAAAGCGATCGATTTCCACAACGCTTTCACCTACAGCCCTTCGGTAGATGACGCCGCCAAGCGCGATCAATGGGAAGCGATCAGCTTACAGAATCAGGTCCTGAGTCAGGGAGTCCCTTGCTTATTGCTGGAACGTGATGGCAGCCTCGTTCGCCTTCCACTCGAATCCTGGCTTGCTGACCCCGAAGGCTTTGCTCAATTGCTTCAGCAACAACTGATCACATCGCCTTAATGGCGTGTGGCGTTTATAATGGCCGCCGCTTTAAATACCGGACCTGAAACATGCAACGTGCTGATATTCTTCTGACCGAACAAGGTCTCGCCCAATCCCGCACCCACGCCCAGCGTTTGTTAAAAGGCGGCAAGGTGTCTATTCGCTCAGGCGCAGGCTGGCAGATCATCAGCAAACCCGGCCTTAAACTGGATCCAGAGACGGAGTTTCAGGTAGAAGCCGATGAAGCCGACCGTTTTGTATCTCGTGGTGCACTTAAACTTCTGGGCGCCCTGCAACGGTCACAGCTGGACGTTACCGGACTCATCGCTATCGATATTGGCCAATCAACCGGCGGCTTCAGCGACTGTCTGGTGCAGTCCGGCATTCAAAAAGTCGTCGGTATCGAAGTCGGCCATGATCAGCTTGCTGAGCGTTTGCGTCAGGACCAACGCGTCCTGTGTTTTGAAGGTATCAATGGTCGCGACCTACCCGCAGAGATGCTGTTGGAGCACACTCACGCCGACGGCTTTGATCTGGCCGTGATGGATGTCTCTTTTATCTCCCAGACAAAAATACTGCCCTCGCTAACGCCCTTGCTTCGTCCGGGCGGTTACCTGATCTCCTTGGTCAAACCTCAGTTTGAGGTAGGTAAAGCGGGTATTGGTCGAGGTGGGATCGTACGTGATCCATCGCTCTACCCCAAAGTGGAAAGCACCATCAAATCTCACTGTGCTGAACTGGGGCTGGAGGTACGGGACTACTTTGAAAGTCCGATTAAAGGTGGCGACGGGAACCGGGAGTTTCTGATCATTGCGCAAAAAACGGAATCCTGTTGAAACAGCTAATTTCCGTTTCAATACACGAAATAGCGGATTCGATCCTTAGCGAGCAGATATAGCTCACTCAACAGACCAGATAGAGAGCACAAGAGTAACTTTTGATAATTCACCTATTTCAACATTTTCACCCATGTTGAAGCATGTGCCGAGTCTCTATAAGGTAAACAGGCAAAGGTTGCTGGACTAACCCATTATGTATATCGATCTGCAAGATCTCTTCTGGCTGGCACTCATCAGCTTCTTGTGCCTTCACTGGTGGAAAGCACAGAAAGTTAAAGAGATTGCCTTCAAACACACGGTACGCCACTGCAAAGAGATGGACCTTCAGCTGTTGGACGGCAGCATTGGATTGCGCGCGCTTTGGTTGAAGCGGGGCAACGACGGTCGTCTGCACTTCTGGCGCTCGTATGTTTTTGAGTTTACGGCAACCGGCGATGACCGTTATAAAGGACAGGTCGTCATGCTCGGACACAAAGTCACCGACATCCACCTCGACCCTCACCGCATTTGATACGATGCGAGACCGGATCTTGACCCGGATCATCTCAGTCTTGTATAGCACCTTCACCCCACCTCCAGCTGTACTAGACTGAGTGTGCTTTTTATTTTAAAACCATTTTTTCTGACCCCTTGCTGACCCTTTTTAGTGACATTTCATGAGGACACGCCGATGAGCGAGTTACAGAATTTCCGCTTAATGGCCCGCTATAACCAGTGGATGAACGATACACTTACCGAAGCCGCGCTCTCGCTGCCAGAATCTGCTCTGATGCAAGATCAAGGGGCATTTTTCGGCTCGATCATGGGAACACTTAACCACTTGTTGGTTGGCGATATTATCTGGCTCAAACGCTTTAGCACCCACCCCACAGGCTTCCATTCTCTGCATCCGCTGGAAACCATGCAGAAGCCCGCCGCTCTGGATACACGACTGTATGATGATCTGGAAACCTTTTCCGTTGAACGTCAGGGGATGGATATCATCATCAGTGAATGGTGTGATGAGATGAGCGAGGCGGATCTTGACCATAACCTGAGCTACAGCAATATGGCGGGTGTGCAATCCTGCAAACGTTTTGGCTTTTTGGTGCAGCACCTGTTCAACCACCAGACCCACCACCGCGGACAACTCACCACCCTGCTGTCTCAGCAGGATGTGGATGTTGGCATCACCGACCTGCTGACCCTGATCCCGGACGCACACTAACGCTTTAAAGACCTCAACGAAAAACGCCAGCGTCATATGGACCGCTGGCGTTTTTGTATCTGTGTCAGACGCTCTTTTATGAAGAGCAGGTCAAACTGATCCCGCCCGCCCAATCCGGCGGTGCGGCGGCATATCGTTCCATATCAGGATGCTCATCACCCGGATGGCGCAACAAGGCCAGCAGCTGATTAACCGGAACGTAGTTACCCGTATTGGCTTCGCGAATCGCTTCCTCTGCCATATAGTTTCGCAGCATATATTTTGGGTTCACCGAACGCATCTGCTGACGCCGGATCGGCAAGCTGGCCGCCTCATCAGCCAAACGTACATCGTATTGATCCATCCAGGCATCAAACGCTTCGCGGTGAAAGAAGAACGGATATAACTGCGCACGATCACCCTGATAATCACACAACGTGCGGAAGAAACGATTGAAATCGACTCGCTGTGCCGCAAACAGGCTCAACAACGCCTCGATCAAACCCGCATCGTCTGCTTGAGACGTGACTAACCCCAACCGGGCTGAAAGGCGCTGATTTCGGTAAGCCACAAACTGGTGGGAATATTCACGTAACACCGCTTTCAGATCGTCCTCCCCCACCATCGGTAGAAACGCCTCTGCCAATGCTGTCAGGTTCCACTGCACGATATCCGGCTGCTGCTTGAAGGCATAACGGCCGGTTTCATCACTGTGATTACTGACAAAGTCGGGCCGATACTCATCCATAAAGGTGTACGGACCGTAATCAAAGGTCTCACCCAAAATAGACATATTGTCGGTATTCAGTACGCCGTGCACAAACCCATACGCCTGCCACATTGCCACCATGTAGGCCGTACGTTCGGCAATCTTCTGATACATCGCCAGATAAGGATTTTCTGCATCTTTGGCATCAGGGTAATAACGTTCGATGCTGTAATCAGCCAGACGCTTTAAATCTTCATGCTGCTTGCTGTAATAGAAATACTCGAAGTGACCAAAGCGGATATGACATTGCGTGACACGCAGCACCGCCGCACAAGACTCCATTCCTTCACGCATCACCTGTTGCTCGCTACCGACCAGACACAACGCGCGGGTCGTTGGGATACCTAAGCCCTGCATGGCTTCGCCCACCAGGTATTCACGAATACTGGAGCGCAGAACAGCACGACCGTCACCAAAGCGTGAGTAGCGGGTTTTGCCGGCACCTTTCAGATGCAGGTCCCAGCGCTGGCCCTGTTTATTGACCACTTCACCCAGCAATAAACCACGCCCATCCCCAAGATCCGGGTTGTAGTAACCGAATTGGTGCCCTGTGTATTTCATTGCCAGCGCATCACTGCCCGGCAACGGCGCATGACCACCAAAGTAACGGGCCAGTTCCGATGGATTGATCGCACAGGGGTTCAGATCAAGCAGGACAGCAACTTCGGGATTGAAGCTGATCAGATGGGAACCCGGCAACGCTTCCGGCAATACCTTGTGATAGAAATGCTCCGGTAAACGCGCATAGCTGTTATCAAAATTGAGCGATTCCAGAGTGGCGAAGGTCTCAGACATCAAGTACATCCCAGTGTTCGATTTGACCATTACCCTACCATTTTAATCAGGTATTTTCACCCCACAGCTTTTCCGTGAATTGAGACAACACACAGACTCCACCACGACTAACCACTCCGCCTGAAGGGGATTATGTTAGATTAGAGCGATAGAAAATGTCAGCGATGAGAAATTCGAATGAACGAACCGAGCTATCAGGAGAAGTTCTGGCAGATCATTAGCCTGATACCGTCAGGCTCTGTTGCTACGTACGGGCAGGTCGCTGAACTCGCCGGATTACCGAGTATGGCCCGAGCGGTCGGGCGCACATTGAGCCAGCTTCCGAAAGATACCCAACTACCATGGTTTAGGGTGATCAACGCCAAAGGCGAAATTTCGTTTCCCAAAGATAGCCCACCCTATGAACGTCAGAGATCGTTACTGGAAGCGGATGGAATTGTTTTTATCCGAGGAAAAGTACCGTTGCGGCAGTATAAGTGGCAGCCATAAAAAGCTGCCATCGCTTACACATGCAATACAACAATCTTTAACGGGAACTGACCATCAGGCGAAGGGAAATCAGCTTCCGGTGTAATGACCTCGTAGTCTCGTACAGGACGACCGGCCTTATCCGCGCAACGCCGAACGACACCTAACCACTCGTCCATATCAACCTTGGCCACGTTATTGGTGCAAATCAGTGTACCGCCCTCTTCGGTCGCTAACAGAGACGGTTTCAGAACACTAGGGTAGTCACGGATCAGGTCTACCGTGCCAAAAGGACTTTTTGCCCAACGGGGAGGGTCCAGAAAGACCAGATCAAACTGCTGCTCATCAATGCGGGGAAACGGTCGCGGCTTCTGACCTCGACGTACACGCTGTTTGACGGGGATACCGGCGTATTGCTTCGCGGCCGTAAAAAAGTCACTTTGCACAAACTTG
>JAGSHA010000193.1 GCA_023954795.1 Oceanospirillaceae bacterium
CAGCTGGCACGCCCGAACAGGTACAGCAGCAGATTGATTATGAGCTGAAAATGATTGGGGAGATGCGGTACGAGCACTACTTCCTCACCATTCACGATATCGTTCGTTTTGCCCGTGCGCAGCAAATTTTGTGTCAGGGGCGCGGATCAGCGGCGAACTCGGTGGTCTGTTACTGCTTACATATCACCGAAGTGGACCCGTTGCAGGTCAACCTGCTGTTCGAACGTTTTATCTCCAAAGAGCGCAATGAACCGCCCGATATCGATGTGGATTTTGAGCACGAACGGCGCGAGGAGGTGATTCAGTATATCTACCGCCAATACGGTCGGGAGCGGGCGGGGCTGGCCGCGACAGTGATCAGCTATCGGGCGAAAAGTGCGGTGCGTGACGTGGGCAAAGCGTTGGGGATGGATGAAAGTTATCTGACATGGTTGCTCAGCCGCCTTGATCGCCGTGACCATGAAAACCCCTGGTTAGTGCAGCTGGCTACTATGGGCGGCGATGAACCGGCCCCCATCTATCAGCAGTTTGTCGCGCTGGTGGCGGAGATACTCGATTTCCCACGCCATCTGTCACAGCACGTGGGTGGTTTCGTGATCTCTGCCGGGCCTCTGTCGGAGCTGGTGCCGGTGGAGAATGCCGCGATGAAAGACCGCACGGTGATCCAGTGGAATAAGGATGATCTGGAAGCCCTTGGTCTGCTGAAGGTGGATGTGTTGTCACTGGGCATGCTCACCGCCATCCGCAAAACGCTGGATCTGCTCGGCGAACAGACCGGTAAGCCGGTGCGTCTGCAGGATATCCCCCGTGAAGATCCGGCGGTGTATGCCATGCTCAGTCAGGCAGACAGCATTGGCGTATTTCAGGTCGAATCCCGTGCCCAGATGAGTATGCTGCCGCGTCTGAAACCACAGAGATATTATGACTTGGTGATCGAGGTGGCGATTGTGCGTCCCGGCCCGATTCAGGGTGATATGGTGCACCCTTACCTGCGCCGACGGGATGGTATTGAAACGGTGGACTATCCCAGTGAGGCGGTGAAAGAGGTATTGGAGCGCACCCTGGGCGTGCCGATCTTTCAGGAGCAGGTGATTAAACTGGCGATGGTCGCCGCAGGGTTCACCGGCGGTGAAGCGGACCAGTTGCGTCGTGCGATGGCTGCGTGGCGGCGCACGGGGTATATCCGTCAATACCAGCAGAAGCTGGTGGATGGGATGTTGGAGCGGGGTTATGAGCGGGACTTCGCGCAGCGGATCTGCCGCCAGATTGAAGGCTTTGGGGAGTACGGCTTTCCTGAATCCCATGCGGCCAGTTTTGCTCTGTTGGTGTATATATCCGCCTGGCTTAAATGCCATCATCCGGCAGCATTCTGTTGTTCGCTGCTGAACAGCCAGCCGATGGGATTTTATACCCCCGCACAGTTAATACAGGATACACAGCGACATGGGGTGACGGTGTTGCCGGTCGACCTGAATGCCAGTGGTTGGGATCATTCCCTTGAACGGAGATCTCCCGTAGCAGTGGCCTCTGAAGATCAGTATCGCGCCCTGCGGTTGGGGCTTAGGTTAATCAAAGGCCTCTCCAAACGGGGTGCGGAAACACTGATCTCTGCCCGCCCAGCAACAGGCTATCAATCGGTTTCCCAAGCCCGGCAGCGTTGCCGCTTATCCCGTGCTGATTGGGATGCACTGGCTGCAGCCGGTGCCATGAATAGCATCTCGGAACACCGTTATCAGGCGCGTTGGGAGTTGCTGGCCGATACCCCGTGGCTGGAACTCGATCCTGACCCGGTTGCAGCGATTCGCGATGATCCTATCCGCCTGGCTGCCCCCGATGAGCAATCGGATCTGGAAGAGGACTTTCGTAATACGGGAGTCAGTCTGGGCCGTCATCCACTGGCCCTGATGCGTGAACAAGGTGTTTTACCCCGCTGCCTGCGGGCTGAGCAGTTAACCGAGTGTCGTCACGGTCAGTTGGTGCATGTGGCCGGTCTAGTGACCAACCGACAACGGCCGGGCACCGCCAGCGGGGTGACCTTTGTCACACTGGAAGATGAAAGCGGGCAGATCAATCTAGTGATCTGGCAGGCAACGGCCAAAGCTCAGCGCCGTGCGCTGCTGGCAGCCAATATCTTACAGGTCTCCGGGGTGCTGGAACGGGAAGGGGATGTGATTCATGTGGTCGCCGGGCGGTTGCAGGATATTAGCTTCCAGTGGGAGGCGCTGAAGGTGAAGTCACGGGATTTCCGCTGATCGTGTACTTTCAGCGTGTTTCCCTCATTTTGCAGTAGCGAAAAGCAGAGGCCGCCGTTACTCTGGTAGATGCATGCCATCTCTCTAAGGAAACCACCGTGAATCCCAAGCAGCGCCCTGATCTGATTGTTGATCTGCTCTCCATTGCTCCGAACATTCAGTTGGACCTGAAATACCTGACCGGCGACAACTTTGTCGGTGACCGCATTGAGGGTTATGACGCAGAACTGTGCCTGATCAGTCGTCCGGCCGCGAGTGCGTTACAGCGGGTACAGCTGGCCTTAGCCGAATTTGGATTAGGACTGAAAGTCTTTGATGCTTACCGGCCGCAACGTTCAGTAGACCATTTCCTGCGTTGGTCGGAGGATCATCAGGATATCCGTCATAAAGCAGATTATTATCCTGAGCTTGCGAAACCCGAGCTGTTCTCTAAAGGTTATCTGGTACAACACTCCAGCCACTCCCGTGGCAGTACGGTGGATCTGACCGTGATTGATCTGGACACCGGTGATGAACTGGAGATGGGTACCCGCTTTGATTTCTTTGGAGAGGAAAGCTGGATTGACTGCCAGAGTATCAGTGCTCAGGCACGTGGTAACCGGATGCTGCTCCAGCATGTGATGGTGCAGCATGGTTTTGTACCGTTTCATCATGAATGGTGGCATTTCACCTTGCAGGATGAGCCGTATCCTAATATCTGCTTTGATTTCCCTATTGCTTAGCGGCGACAGCTGATTTTTCCATACATTAGTAAAGCTTGATATTAATCATGTGCCGTAGTGTAAGAGTGTCGGATAATCATTCGCATTCTCTTATACGGTGGTTGGCCCATGACATTAACGGACGTCGTAAAAAAACAGACCTGTCGCATTCTGGCGATCAAAGGCCCCGACAACCTGCGCCAACGATTAACCGCTTTGGGGGTATTACGAGGCCAGCGGGTGCGACTCAGTGCCAATACCCTGTGGGGCAATCCTAGAACCTACGCGATTGGACGCCAGCAGATCTGCCTGCGTAATGAAGACGCGGTGATGGTGGAAGTGGAGCTGTGCAATGACTGAGCGTGTCTTTACAGTCGCCCTGCTCGGTAATCCCAATTGTGGTAAAACCTCCCTGTTTAATCTGCTAACCGGCTCCCGGCAGCGTACCGGCAATATGGCGGGTGTGACGGTCACCGGACGAGAGGGTGAGCGCGAACATCAGGGTATCACGCTAAAATTTGTCGATCTGCCCGGTATCTATTCGCTGAGTCACAATCGTGTTGAAGAGCGGGTCGCACGGGATTACCTGTTTGAGACACCCCCCGACCTGATCCTGAACGTTTTAGATGCAGGCAACCTGTCCCGCAATCTGGCGTTGACCACTCAGTTGCTGGAGCAGCAGCTACCCACCGTGATGGCGGTGAATATGCTGGATGAGGCGGAAGCACAAGGTATCGCACCGGACTGTGATGAACTTGGACAGCTACTGGGTTTACCGGTGCTGCCCAGCGATGGCCGCCGTCCACGTTTCCTTGATCTGCTGTTAGATACTTTAGTTGAGCAGCTACGCACTCCATCCCAGCAACCCGATCTGACCATCGATTACGAAAAACACGTCGAGCAATCGCTGACTCAATTGATGGAGACTGGCCTTAATCGCTGGCAAGCGGTGCAAGCGCTGGAGTCGAGTGGGGATGTTGCGTTTGTTCTGCACGATCACCAGCAAGCGTTGGTGAAAAAACAGATTAAGCAGCTGGAAAGCTATCACGATGACAGCGCCGCTCAGTTGATTGCTGAAGGCCGTTACGGCTTTATTCACGGCTTGATGCATAACAGCGGCAGTGATCACGAAGAGCTGACCTTTGCCGAGCACTGGCTAGATTCCATCGCACTGAATCGTTGGTTGGGTTTTCCGATCTTTGTTGGCCTGTTGTGGTTGATGTTCGAGGCCACGTTTACCTTAGGTGCGTATCCGGCGGACTGGATCGACGCGACTGTCGGTGCCCTGGGTCAGTGGCTGGCGTCAGGGTTACCTGACGGTTTATTACGTGATGTGCTGGTGGATGGATTGATTGCCGGGGTTGGCGGGGTGTTGGTGTTCCTGCCCAATGTGGTGTTGCTGTTCACCTTTATCGCCATCATGGAGCAGTCCGGTTATATGGCGCGGGCCGCTTTCCTCACTGACCGGCTGATGAGCCGGGTTGGCTTGCACGGCAAAGCGTTTGTGCCTTTGGTGATGGGGTTTGGCTGTAACGTCCCTGCGATTATGGCGACCCGAACGATTGAAGAACCTCGTGCCCGCCTGATCACTATTCTGATCAATCCGTTTATGAGTTGTTCTGCACGGCTTCCCGTCTATGTGTTGCTGGCGGGTGTTTTCTTTGCAGACCGTGCCGGTACCGTGATGTTTGGTATCTACATACTGGGCATCTTGATGGCGTTTACGGTGGCATTGATTCTGTCCCGTACAATCCCGACCCAGCACGACGAGTCCTTCATTATGGAACTGCCGCCGTGGCGCTTTCCGTCCCTACGTTCCTTGTGTCTGCATGTATGGGATAAAGCAGGAGACTTTCTGTCCAAGATTGGTGGGGTGATTCTGGTGGGATCTTTGCTGATCTGGCTGTTGCAGACCTTTCCGCAAGGTGCCGACCAATCTTTCCTCGAGCAGTTGGGACATTTTCTGGCGCCTCTGTTTGCCCCGTTAGGGTTTGGTTGGCAGGAAACGGTCGCGTTACTTTCGGGTTTTATTGCGAAAGAGGTGATTGTTGCCACGTTGGCGGTGGTCTATCAGATGGGCGAACACGATATGGCGGGTTTACAGGCGGCTATGCTGGCCGGTATGGCACCGGCTGCGGGTTTGGCGTTGATGGTGTTTACCCTGCTTTATATGCCTTGTCTGGCCACTATAGCGGTCATTCGTCGTGAAACGGGTAGCTGGCGCTGGGCATTAATCTCGATTCTGTTGGGGTTGGTGTTGGCGTGGGGCGGGGCGTTTGTTACTTATCGGGTGGGCAGCCTGTTTTTATGAGGATGTTGATATGCAAGATTTAGGTCTGCTCGACTGGCTGGTATTGCTGGCCGTGATTGGTGTCATCCTGATCTGGTTTAGCCGCTTTGTCCGCCGTAGCCTCAAAGCCGGATGCAATCAGTCGGCAGGGTGTGCAGGGTGCAAAGGCTGTGATCAGTCGGAACCCCCTCGCGAGTCCTCATCATCCTCCACCTAATACCGTGCGCAACCACAGGTAGCGCATAGTGCTACCTGCACGGAGAATATTCCTTCTATTGTGACTCTAACGAATACTGCAGCCATCAACTTAACGGGAGGTAGCGGTATGAAACGTCGGGCGCAATTGGATCAGCTGGAAGCACAAGTTAGCGACACCTTGCAGGAAGGCGATATCCTGTTTATCTCCATCAATAGCTTTTTGTATAAGCAGGTCGCGCGCGGCACCGGCAGCTGGTGTTCCCATGTGGGTTTTGTGGTGCGAGAGCAGGGCGAGTGGTTTGTCATGGAGAGCGCCGTACCGGTGGTAAAACGCAGTCCGCTACGCTCATTTCTGAGTAAAACCTGTGAGGATCAGGTAGCGATCCGTCGCCTCAAATCCGGTGTCAGTAGCGACCAGATTGATCGCCTTAAAGCCGAAGCGGAGAAGCGCTTAGGTGCCTTCTACCATCTGGGATTTAAGTACGATTCCAAACGTCAGTTCTGTTCTAAGTTTGTCCACGAATGTTTCCGTGATGCACTGGGTATTAAGCTGGGTAAAGTTGAAACACTGGAAGTCTTGCTGGAGCAGAATCCACAGGCCTCGGTCGGCTTTTGGCGCGCATGGTACTTTGGAATGATCCCATGGCAGCGCCGTACCTTAACCCCCGCCAGTCAGCTGGCTGATGATGCACTGGAAACAGTGTTTACCACCCGTTCCCACCATTGCTGATCGCGGTTGATGCCCTTAAACCCAGTGGCGCCCGGATTAAGACCCATATGATTATGCGTGAGTGGCATCGCTAACATGTAGGTTGGTGATGAGCGTAGCGATTCCCAACAGGGATGGCAGAAGGCCAGGCTACCAGTCCGAAAAAAGGCGCCCTAAGACGCCTTTTTAATGCAGAATCAGCGCAACATTATGCGCCGATAATCCCACCGTCGTTACGACGTACCACCATGATGGTGGAACG
>JAGSHA010000009.1 GCA_023954795.1 Oceanospirillaceae bacterium
GACGAGCTGCAGACCGAAACCTCGGTGGCAATTGATATCAACCAGCCGATCCTCGCCTCGATCATACAAAAGGCACTGGATGCTGTGACGCCAGAGGAGAGAAAACGGGTCAATCAGTATTGGTTTAATGCGTCTCGCGCCCAGCTGATTGATTTGAGCCCGGATGAGCAAGCCTGGATTCGCGCTCATCCCGTGGTGAATGCAGGGGGTCTGAAAGACTGGGCGCCCTATGACTTTATCAATGCGGATCAGCGCTACAGAGGGATTATTGCGGACTATTTAGCGCTAATCTCGCGTCGCACCGGACTGAAGTTCGAAACAACATTGGATGAGTGGGATATCAACCTGCAACGGCTGCAGGATAAACAACTGGATCTGTTGCCGGGGGGCTATAAAACCCCGGAACGTGAAGCCTATGCGCTGTTTTCGGATGCTTACTTCGACATTCTCGATTATTTCTTCGTACATCGGGATCTGAAGCTGGAGACATTGGCTGATCTGGCAGGAAAAACGGTCGCGATTCCCAAAGGTTATGCGCAGGCGGACCGGATCAGACAGCACTTCCCAAAGATAAAGGTGTTGGAAGTGGCAAGCTTCTCCGCTTCGATTGATGCGGTACTGCAGGGCAAAGCGCAGCTGCTGTATGACGGTTACCCGGCGGTTGCCTATGCGCTTGCGAAGCAGGGCATTACTGAAATTGTGCCGTTTCGCTCTACCCGGGGACAGGGGCTGAATACCCTGCATATGATGACCCGCGATGATTATCCGCAGCTGGCGTCGATTATCCAGAAAGCCCTCAATAGCATCTCTCAGGCTGAGAAACAGGCGATTTATCAGACGTGGGTGCAGGGGTTCATTCTGGAAGAACTGAACGCCGTTGATCTTGCGCTGACCCCAGATGAGCAGCGTTGGTTAGTCAGCAATAGACAGATCCGTTTTACCGGCTTGCCGCAATCGATGCCGTTTGAGATGAACCGTAACGGTCATCATGTGGGGATTGTCGCGGAATATCTGAAGCAGGTTGAGGCGTCGATCCCGGTGAACTTCACCTATCTGCCTGCGGACAACGTATCGCAGATGATGGCGATTGCGGCGCAGCAGCAGGTGGAGGTGGTGTCCTCTTTTCAGGGGGATGACCGACTGACGCAGGATTACCGTGCCACTGTGCCGTACGCGACTGCGCCGGTGGTGGTCCTGATGAAGCAGCAGGCGTTTGTGAATGAGCTGGCCGATATTGCCGATGCACATATCGCGCTGGTGGAGGGCTCAGGCTATTCGCAACAGCTCAAAACGGAGTACCCCGACGCGAAGTTTGTCCGCGCGCGTAATGCGACACAAGCGTTAATGATGCTGGAGAAAGGCACCGTCCAGGCGACGGTACTGCCGATGCCACAAGCCCGCTACCTGCTGAAAACCCAGAATGTGCACTCGATCAATATCGTCGGTAAAACACACGTCAATCAGGCGTTGGCCCTCTACGTGAATAAATCCCGCCCCGCACTATATAGTCTGCTTGATAAGGCCTTGAGTCATATCGATCAGACACAAGGGCCGGTGATTTCAGCCAAGTGGAGCAAGCTTGAGTTCGCCAAGCAGACGGACTACTGGCTGATTGTGCAGGTGGTGACAGTATTGCTGGTCATCATGGGCATTATCTTCTATTGGAACCTGAAGCTGGCGCGTGAAATTCGCCGTCGTCAGCAGCTGGAGTCAGAGCTGCGCCAGAGTCAGGCTCAATTGCAGGTGGTGATCGACAATGTGCCTTTACGCATTCTGGTCACTGCGCCGTCGGGGGAGGTCTTGTCGGCCAACGCAGTGGTATTGCGCGATTTTGGCATCAGCGCAGAGGACGCTCGGCGTAAAAATATTGCCGATTATTACGTCAATGATGACGAGCGGGCGGCGGTTAAGGAGCAGCTTGCGCGGGAGGGTAAGGTCGAGCAAAAAGTCATTTCTATGCGGGAAGCCAACGGGTCTGTCAGCAATATGATGCTCTCGGTGATCCCTATCGAATACAACCATCAGCCGGCGTTTCTGTCCTTGTCACTGGACCTCTCGGAACGTATTGAGATGGAACAGCAGTTACAACGCGCCAAAGAACAGGCGGAAGCGGCCAATGCTGCGAAGTCTGAATTTCTTGCGAATATGAGCCACGAAATCCGGACACCGATGAATGCCATTCTTGGCTTTACCGAGTTGCTGCGTGAACAGGTGACTGAACCGCGGTTGCAGGACTTCACCCGAATTATTCAAAACGCAGGTAACTCGCTGCTGCGCCTGATCAACGATATCCTCGACCTTTCCAAGATTGAAGCGGGCAAGATGGAGCTTTCTCACAGCGCCTGTAACCTGCATGAGATGCTGAAAGAGATTGCTGATATCTTCACGATGAATGTCAGTAAAAAGGGCATTCAGCTGTATCTGTCCACCGATAACAGTATTCCCGACGCGTTGCTGTTAGATGCGACCCGCCTGCGACAAGTGATTTTTAACCTGATTGGTAATGCGGTGAAGTTTACCGAACGGGGTCATGTGCGGTTGGCGGCGCTGGCGATTAATCACGATGAGGCACGCAGCAAAATTGATCTGGTGATTCGTGTGGAAGATACCGGAATGGGAATCGCACCGGACCAGCTGAAAACAATCTTCGACAGTTTTGGCCAGCAGTTTGGGCAAGACAATGAAAAATATGGGGGCACGGGGCTGGGGTTGAGCATCAGCCAGCGTTTGGTCAGTCTGATGGGGGGGGAGATCGAGGTTGCCAGTCAGCAGGGGCAAGGGACAACGTTTACGGTCACCTTAAAAGAGGTGGACATTGCCTCGGTACAGGCGCAAAAGAGCCTCAATGCGAGCCTCGCTTTTGACTGCAGTCAGGTCCGCTTCCATCCGGCCACGGTACTGGTGGTGGATGATGTAGAGGACAATCGGGCGCTGCTGGTACAGAATTTTGCGGACTCACCGTTAACGGTGTACACCGCCGCAGACGGTCATGCTGCGTTGGCACAGCTGGAGCAACATGAGATCGATCTGGTGATCATGGATATCCGTATGCCGGGGATGGACGGTTATGACTGTGCAGAACATGTGAAGCAGCGCTGGCCTGAGTTGCCGGTCATCGCTTTAACCGCATCCGTTATGCAGGATGAGTTCCAGCAGCTGAAGCAGGCTAACTTTGACGCTTACCTGCGCAAGCCGGTATTAAAAGGTGACCTGTTCCAGACGCTGATGCAGTTTCTGGCACATGATGTAGAGGCGCATGACGCGCCGGCTGAAGCCGGCGGCGTGAGTCTGCGTGCGCAAGATCTACAGCCGCATGTTTCTCAACTCAAGCAGCACGCTTTCATGTTGTTTCAGCAATCGCAGAAGAGCAACAACATGGACACGATTACCGAGTTTGCTAAAGCCGTCGCGGATGTGGCGGTCGCCGGGCAGGCCCAAGCACTGGACCGTTATGCCACCTTGTTACTGGAAGCGGTGGATAGCTTTAATATCATGGCAATCAAGGTGTTGCTGACAGAATTTGAATCAGCCTGGGCTGATCTGCCCTGAGGGATGAAAGCGATACGTAGCGTTATTCTGCATTCATAAAAAAGCCCCGTCGGTAAACCGTACGGGGCTTTTTCTCTTGTATGTCGTGAGTGATGCTTAGCCAAGAAACAGCTGATAGGCCCGGTTCTCGGTTTCTTCCCAGAAGTTGTAGCCGATCTCCGCGAGGAAGCTTTCCACTTCGCTACGTTCGCCTTCCGGCACCTGCATACCGACCAGGACGCGTCCGTAAGCTGCACCGTGGTTGCGGTAATGGAACATAGAGATATTCCAGCGGCCGCCCAGTGTGCTGAGGAATTTCATCAGTGCGCCCGGACGTTCCGGGAACTCAAAGCGATACACGACTTCGTTTTCCAGTGACCCCGGTGCGTGACCGCCAACCATATAACGCACGTGCAGCTTGGCGATCTCATTGTCGGTCAGGTCTTCCACTTCTGGCACATGCTCGCGCAGGTCGTTCAGTAGCGATTCCCGACCACAGCCAGCGGCCTTGGTCTGGATACCGGCAAAGACAATAGCTTCGTTGTCATCGCTATAGCGGTAGTTAAACTCGGTGATATTGCGCTGCCCCAGCGCTGCGCAAAACGTTTTGAAACTGCCCGGACGTTCGGGGATCTTCGCCGCAATAATCGCCTCGCGGTTTTCACCCAGCTCTGCCCGTTCGGCGATATGTCGCAGGCGGTCAAAGTTGACGTTAGCGCCGGAATCGATCGCAATCAGGGTTTCATCTGAGCAGTTTTCACGTGCAACATATTTCTTCATGCCTGCTACGCCCAATGCACCTGCCGGTTCGCAGATGGAGCGAGTGTCATCGTAGATATCTTTGATGGCCGCACAGATCTCATCGGTATTTACCGTGATCACTTCATCCACATATTGGCGTGCGATCTCAAACGTATGCTCACCGATCTGAGCGACCGCGACACCTTCGGCAAAAATGCCCACCTGAGACAAAGTGACACGCTCGTTGGCTTCCAGCGCTGCCTTCAGACAGGCTGAATCTTCATACTCGACGCCGATAACTTTGACTTCCGGGCGCAGATATTTGATGTACACCGAGATACCTGCAATCAGACCACCGCCGCCAACCGGGACAAAAACCGCATCAATCGGACCACTTTCCTGACGCAGGATCTCCATCGCAATGGTGCCTTGTCCGGCAATGACGTCCTGATCGTCGTACGGATGTACGTAGACATAACCGTGTTCTTCAACCAGTTTCCGAGAGTGGGCCAGTGCCTGATCAAAGGTGTCGCCGAAGAGCACAACATTACCGCCCCATGCACGGACATTGTTGACCTTAATGTCGGGTGTGGTTGTTGGCATCACAATGGTGGCGTTCACCCCCATCTTATTGGCGGCCATCGCCAGACCTTGTGCATGGTTACCAGCAGAGGCGGCGACCACACCACAGGCGCGCTCTTCTGCGCTCAGCTGATTCATCTTGTTGTAAGCGCCACGGAGCTTGAACGAGAACACGGGTTGCTCGTCTTCACGCTTGAGCAAAATCTTGTTACCAAGACGCTTCGACAGTGATGGAGCGACTTCCAATGGAGTTTCAACCGCCACGTCGTAAACACGGGCTTCCAGAATCTTCTTGATATATCGGTGTGCCATAGGGGTATCGGTATCTTGCGGGGGATTTTTGACTGCGTATTGAGAGAATGGTAAAGGCTCAGGCATCTATGAACAAGCAATAAACAGTGCCAGAGCGCGCTATTTGCGCTTATTCCTGCCTTGATTGGCGTATTTTGTGCGGACTGATGAACGTTGATTATGGGATAGGGGTAATCCAGTGTTTTTGGATATCCCGCGAAAGTAGTTGTTTTTAGCGCCACCGCTGGCTACAAGCCGTCGCAATCTGAGCGTATAATTTCCCCAAAATTGGCTTCTTAGATGACTGGGGATGCGTGACGCATGACACAAGACGAAATGAAGAAAGCTGTAGGTCAGGCTGCGGTTGATTACATCAAACCGCGCTTGGGTAAAGACAGCATTGTGGGTGTGGGTACCGGTTCTACCGCTAACTGCTTTATCGACGCATTGGCAGAGATCAAGCACTTGTTTGACGGTGCTGTCGCCAGTTCTGAAGCGACCGCGGAACGCCTGCAAGCGCACGGTATTCAGGTATATGACATGAATTCTGTCGCGGATATGGAAGTCTATGTGGATGGTGCAGACGAGTTTGATGACGGTCTGAACCTGATCAAAGGCGGCGGTGGTGCACTGACCCGTGAGAAGATCGTGGCGGCTGTTGCGAAAGAGTTTGTCTGCATTGTAGACAGCACTAAACACGTTGAGGTGATGGGTGAGTTCCCGCTGCCTGTGGAAGTGATTCCAATGGCACGATCTCAGGTGGCCCGCGAACTGGTGAAGCTGGATGGCATGCCGGTATGGCGCGAGAATTTTGTTACCGATAACGGCAACGTGATTCTGGATGTACATGACCTGGAGATCACCGACCCTAAAGGTCTGGAAGAACACCTGAACAACATCGTGGGTGTAGTCACCAACGGTCTGTTTGCTCAGCGTGGTGCCGATGTCGTGCTGATGGGGACTGAAGACGGTGTACAGACGATCAAGCTGAACAGCTGATCGATTTGACGTAACTGCCTGAACTGCAAGGGTTCAGGCAGTCTGTGTCTGCGGTACTAATAACAAAGCGTAAGAACTAAGCGTAAGAACTCAGTATCAGAGCTGAGCTCAGAACGAAACGTTAGACCAAGCGATGCTTGCAGGCATGGTGATCCAGGCCAGTGCTACCAGATTAATCAGAATCCAGCCAAAACCAGAACCGTCGCGGAAATTTTCGTCGTGATGTGCCATTGAGTTCACCCTTTCAAATAGATAAAAATTGAAAAACTGTGCGCGATTTATAAGCTGGATGCTCCGCATAGAAAGAGTCATCCGCAGCTGACGCGGGAAAACTGTCTCGCTTTCTCTCACGACGTGACTGCTGTGTTATTGCTTTCTGTTCCGGTTAGCCGGAATCTTGTATGTGTTTATAAATTGCACAGAACTGTCTTGGAGCGCGATTCTAGCAGGACCGATTTGCTTTGAGTAGTCCTGAAATTCCCTTGTTTTTTCTAATGATATTTAAGTATTAATACCGGATTTTTTGAGAGAGGACTGGCTCAATCGCTGTGTTATCGGCCGTTCGCATGACACCAGTCGCCCGCCATTTTGCGTAGTAACACCTTGTTTCGTGTCGGGTTATCCCGGCTGCCGTAGGCATTCAAAATGCGCTCAATCCACTGTAAAAGGCCTGTCGGCAGTTGATCTCTGCTGGGGTAGGTTGAATGAATCAGAAAGGTCCCTTCCGAGTAGAGCACGCTACTCACATCCCCCGAACGCATGTCGACCATAATGAGCGCCTCCTCCATGCCGCCACAGTGATCGCGTGTCCCTTTCATCATCAACTGCTCGTTCACGATACGGATCGGTACAAAACCACCGCCGAGATTACGGAACAGGTGTTGAAAGCCAGCACGCCCGAGCATGGTTTGCAGTACTACATGAAGGTAGTCGTCGTACATCGGTTCACGCAGATACTGGTTGTGATACCGGCGCAGGTGCTGGACGGAATCCGCATCGATAAACAGATCGGGATGATCGTTAAAAGAGAGGAACAACAATTCGTCTGATGCGCTCTGTTGCTTCAGTTCACTGAGGGTGAGCGCGAAGGCCGAGTGGCAAAAACAGAGGCTGATGAACAGCAGAGCAATCTTTTTCACGTTAGCATCCCTGTATTTTTTACGATTGGCGTTATGATAGAGAAAGTTGTCTGCTAAGGGATAGATAGGATGCGTTGGTTACTGACACTGCTGGTTATTGTTGCGTTGTTTCTGCACAACTTGCCGTACCTGATTCGTGATCAGGCGGTTATCTGGTTGCGTTCACAGGGGGTGGAGACGGCCAGTCTCAAAGCTCTGAACGTGAATTGGCTAAATGGCGAAGTTGAAATTCTTGACCTGCGCGCCGAATCTGAAGGACGACAGTCGCTGAATATCGACCGTCTCTTTGTACAGCTGGATTATGCGGCGCTGACCGAAAAACGCATACTCGTACGTACGATTCAGCTGAAAGGGTTTAATTCCGGCATTGTTGAGCAAGCGCCGTCCCTGTGGCTTGGGCCTATAGACCTGAACGCATTGTCCGGTGATGACAGCACGCAGGAAACATCCGATACGGGGTCGGCATGGTTGCCGGGGATCGATGATATCCAGCTTGAAGATATCCGCTGGTATACCGCAATGGCGGGTCAGGAGCATCAACTCAGCATCTCTCAGGGTGAACTGAAAGATTTCCATTTCTGGAATAAAGAACAACCCACCGCACTGAACCTCGATGGGCGCATCAATGGTGCACCTCTGTCTTTGAAAACTGAGATTACACCGCTGCCTGAACAGAAGAGCAGTACGCTCAATGTCAATATCAGCCAATTCCCGCTGCACAGCGTGACCGCGTTAATCGAACCGGGACTGAAAGCGTTTATCGACCTGGATCTTAAAATCAGTGCCGATTTTAAGGGTGAAAGTGGTCAGGTGAAGCAAAGTGGTTCGATCCGTGTCAGTGATTTAAAACTGGCGCGGGATGGATTAGACGTACAGCAATCTGATCTGAACTGGAAAGGTGATGTAGCGGTTTCTCTGCGTGATGGCCAGCCCGATAACCTGAGCGTTAAAGGTCTGCTGACAGGCAATAAGCTGAATCTTAAGCAGCCGGAAACAGCGGTGCAGCTTGCCGGATACACGCTGTCGCTAAATACCCAGTTACAAGGTAAACAACAGTCATTGAGTCAGAAAGGGCCGCTTAACCTGACGGGTTTGCAGGCCTCAATGGGAGATCAGTCTCTGCAGAGCGCGAAACTCGATTGGGATGGTGCGGTGGCGCTGGTCCTGAATCAGGGTGAGCCGAAAGATCTACGCGTTGATGGAGATCTGAGCGGTCAGGGACTGACGCTTCAGCAGCAGAAACAGCAGGTAAAGCTCGAGCAGTACGCACTTAACGCACAGGTGAAGAGTGCTGATATGGCGGCTTTTGATATTCAGCTGCCATCGACAGAGTTACAACAGTTCAGTCTGTCTATGGCTGCTAACCCGCTGTTAGCAATACAAAAACTGGTGGTTAAACAAGCGCAGGTGAAATTGCCGTTGCAGGTCAAAACCGGCCCTGTGTCGGTGGATGATCTGTTGGTGCTAGGAGAAAACAAACATCTGCTGAAACTGGCACGTACACGCCTCAAATCGGTTCAATTTAAGCCAGAACAAGCCGCCGCGTTGGGCAGCTTGAGCATGGCGGGACTCGATGCAAACGTCACGCTTTCGCCTGAAGGAAAGATGAGCGATGTGGACTGGCTGCTGGCGCAACTATCGCCGCCGTCAGGCGAAAAGGCTGTAGCGGAAAAGTCCACGGCGGAAACGTCTAAGCCGTTACGGATCAGCCTGAAGAGTTTCGATTTGGTGGGTGAAAACCAGATCCACTTCACCGATCAGGGGACAGAACCCGCGTTTAGCAGCACGATCGATCTGGAAACTCTGACGTTGGGTGCGGTTGATACCGGCACGGTGCAATCCACTCCTTTTGGGTTGCAGGCGACGATTAATCAGTTCTCTTCGCTGGATCTGAAGGGTGAGGCCGAGCTGAGCGGTGATGAACATAATGCGAACTGGCAGCTGGATTTGAAGGACTTGGAGCTACCGCCTCTTAGCCCTTACGCCGAACGCTTTACCGGCTATTACCTCAACAGTGGGCAGTTTAATCTGGAGGCCAAAGGCACGCTGGCAGAGGGCAAGATTGAGGGTGTTAATCAGATGCGTCTGAATCGCCTGACGGTTGATCAGCGAGATTCTGATAAGGTCGCCGCGTTTAGCCAGAAGATCACCATGCCGCTGGAAACCGCGATTATGATATTGGAGGACAACGACAACAATATTGAGCTGGATATTCCCGTCAGTGGTTCGTTGTCTGATCCTGAGTTTGGTTATCAGAGTGTCATCAATGAGCTGGCAGGGCGTGGTTTGAAAACCGCGGCGATCAGTTTCCTGACAAAATCGCTGCAACCTTACGCAACCCTGATTTCGTTGGCCAGTACCGCCATGGAGGCCTCTGAAAAAGGCACCTTCATTACGCTGACCCCTGTGGCGTTTACGCCGGGCAGTGCGGTACTTAACGGTACAAGTAAAGAGTATTTGGGAAAACTCTCAGAAATGCTGAAGGAGCGTCAGGCGATGCGCCTGAATATCTGCGGACGTGCCGTAACAGCGGATGGTCCGGAGTTGATGCCTGCGTTGGTGGAAGCGAACAAAAAACGTAAGAAACCATTGTCGCAGGACGCCTTGCAGCAGGAGTTGCAACAGACATTGCTGGACCTGGCGAATCAGCGTGCGGCCGTGGTGAAACAGCATATGTCTGCCAGCATCGACAACAGTCGTTTGTTCCTCTGCTTTGCCAAAGTAGAGCAGGCCGCCGATGCTAAGGCGCGTGTTGAACTGGGCCTCTGATCAGGCCCAGTGTCAGCATTGTTTACCCCAAGCGGCGCAGCAGCTGGTAGCTGTTGCGTTCATCCACCCGACGGCGGGCTAACAGGCCGGTCAGTGTGAAGAGTGCCGTCGCGGCTAGTGGCAGCAATAGCCAATTACCAGGATGCAGAACTGGCTCGATCAGCACCAGACGCTGATGGATAAACCAGAGCGCAATTTCACCCAGTGCAGCGGCTAATCCACCGCAGACCAGACCCAATAGTGCAAATTCCAGCAGATCCAGTTGCTGACACTGCTGAGGTGTCGCGCCTAGGGTGTGCAGCAGGGCGTTCTCGTAACGGCGCTGGTCCAGCTCCTGACTCAATGTGGTAAACACCAGCACCATTCCCGCCAGTAAGGTGAGCAGCATGACGAGTCCGGAAGTATCACTCAGTTTTCCGATCAGGCTGCGTGCCTGTGCCAGCAGTTGCTCGATATCGATCAGGGTAATCGTTGGGAACTGCTGCAACAGTTGGTTGCCCACCTTGCGTTGCTCACCACTGGCGTAAAAGCTGGTGATGTAACTGACGGGCATGTTATCCAGCGCGCCAGGGGTGAAGATCACGTAAAAGTTAGGCTGGAAGGATTCCCACTGCACGGAACGTATCGAGCTGATGGTGCCTTCCACCGTGTGACTGCCGATGCTGAACATCAGCTGATCACCTAAGGTTAATCCCAAAGTGTTGGCAAACTCCTGCTCGACCGACAGCTGAACCTCACCTCCGTCGCTTTGAGACGCCCATTGGCCGCTGAGCAGCCGATTGTGGGCGGGCATCTGTTCACCCCAGGTCAGGTTGAGTTCACGGTTCAGCGCGTTGTGCTGCCGCTGTTGCGCCGTGAACGCGGTGGCTATCGGCTCTCCATTCAGGCCACTGATGCGGCCGCGGATCATCGGATACAGCTGGCTTTGCAGGTCGTAGGATTGCAGCAGTTGATCAACGCCGTCCCGTTCGTGCTGTTGGATGTTGATCAGAAAATGGTTGGGTGTTGTGTCGGGTAGCTGGGACTGCCAGCGATCAAGCAGGTCGGATCGTGCCCATAGGCTGATGGCCATCAGTGCCAGTAACAAGCTGATGACCGGGATCTGCATCTGATGCCAGCGCTGTTGTTGCTGTAAACGCAGCCGCAACAGGCGCACCAGCGTGTGTCTCCCCGCCAGCGCAAAGGCACTGATACGCAGTAACCATGCTCCGAGCTTGCCCAGTAGCCACGCGGTCAGCAGCAGGCTGGCGATCAGGATCAGCGTCAGCTTGAGGTCGTCCAGATAGAGCATCAACAGCCCCGTCAGCATCACTCCGGCAACCAGCTGTAACAGACGTCCGCCCCATGTGGTTGGGGTGGCACTGCGCCGGAACAAGTGCATAACGGAGACCTGACTCATCGCGACCATCGGTGGCAATCCCAGCGTAATCAGGCTGACCAGCCCCAGCAGGGCTCCAAGTCCGTACAGTTCGGGTTGTGCCGGCGGGACGGGCTGCGGCAACAGGTCATCCAGCAGATACAGTGTCATCTGCTCCAATCCCAGTGCCACCACAGTACCCATCAGTGCACAGACCAGCCATGCCAGCAATAACTGCAACAGGAACAGTCCCTGTAGCTGACGGGCGGTCATACCGAGGCTGAGTAATACCGCGGCGCGGTCGCGGGAGTTTAGCGTATAGCGTCGTAGGCTCAGGGCGATGGTCAGGGCTGAGATCAGCAAGGTCAGCAGTGCACCTAAACGCAGATAACGCGATGCATTGTTCAGCGCACCGCCATTGATATTATTGCTGCTGTCCAGGGTGATCAGCCGCTCACCACTGGCGAGGTCAGGGCGCAGCTGGCTCTCCAGTTTAGTCAGTGCCACCGGGTCACCGGCGAACAGCTGACGGTAGCGCACGCGCGAACCGGGTCCAAGTAACCCGGTGGCGTCCAGATCTTGCTGGTTGATCATTACTTGGGGGCTAAAGTTGCTGAAACCATTGCCTCGATCCGGTGTGCTGATCAGTTTGGCGGCAATGGTGAATTGTGCGTATCCCAGCTCGATCTGTTGACCGACTTCAAGATTCAGCCGTTCCAGTACCGCAGGTTCCGCCCAGAGGGTGCCCGGTTCAGGAATGCCAGCCCGCTCTGGCTGTGTCACGATGTTGCCACGCAGAGGGTAGGGCATGTTGATCGCCCGCAGCGAGATCAGCAGTAAGTTTTCACCCGCCTCGATCATAGTGGGGAACTGGGCGACCTGTGACGTTTCCAGCCCCAGTGTGCTGGCATTGTTGGCGACAGCCACCGGGATCGGGCGGCTGCTGTGCAGGGTCATATCGGCCCCCAGCAGCTCTGCGGTCTGACGCCCGAGGCTTTGCTCAAGCCGGTCACCCAGTACGGCCAGTAAGGTGGCGATGGCGATGGCGACAGTGAGCGCAAGCAGTAATGCGCGCCAGATCGGCAGTCGTCCGGCGGCGAGTGTTTGTTGCCATGCCAGCTTTAGCAGGCTGCTAGTGGTCATTGTGGCCGCTCCTGCAGTTCACCGTTATGCAGATGTAAGCGGCGATCACAGCGGCTGGCCAGGTGATTGTCGTGGGTGATAAGTACCAGCGTGGTGTTCTGATCCGTATTCAGCTGGAACAGTTGTTCAATGATCGCTTCTCCGGTGTGTTCGTCGAGATTACCGGTGGGTTCGTCAGCAAACAGCAGATCGGGTTCTGAGGCGAACGCACGGGCAATCGCAACGCGTTGTTGCTCCCCGCCTGATAGCTCTGCCGGATAGTGATCCAATCGCGCACCCAGTCCAACTTGCTGTAACCATTCCCGGGCACGGTCAGTGGCTTGAGCGGTCCCACGGATCTCCAGTGGTAGCACGACGTTTTCTAGTGCATTCAGCTCAGGTAGCAGGTGGAACGTCTGAAAAACAAAGCTGATATGGCGCGAGCGCAACTCGGCACGGGCTTTCTCATCCAGTGTGTGCGTATTTTGCCCGGCAATGGCTATGCTGCCTTCGCTGGCCAGATCCAGTCCCGCCAGCAGGCTCAGCAGGGTTGATTTGCCAGCACCGGAAGGTCCGGTGATGGCGATGGTTTCACCCCGACGGATCTCTAAGTTAATCTGGCTGAAAAGTTCCAGCATTCCGGCTTGCGTGTCGAACCGTTTTGCGACATCTTGAGTAGATAAAATGATCTCTGATACAGGCCCATTCATGTTACGTATTCTCGTCCTTACCTGGCTAATCTGTATAGCTCCGCTGTCCAGCGCAACAACGCTACTGGTGATGGGAGACAGTCTTTCTGCTGCGTACGGTATCGCCCCGGAAAAGGGTTGGGTGGCATTACTGGATCAGCGCCTGCAGCAGAAGGGGTACGCTGTATCCGTGGTGAACGCCAGTATCAGCGGTGAAACCACTCAGGGAGGCCTGAGTCGGCTACCTGCGCTGCTAAAACAATATCAGCCCGACATCGTGATGTTGGAACTGGGTGCGAATGATGGTTTACGGGGTACGTTCCCGCCGGTCATTCGGAGTAATCTGGATCGTTTGACCCTGCTTTCCCAACAGCAGGGTGCCAAAGTGCTGGTACTGGGCATGCAGTTGCCGCCCAACTATGGGCCTGCTTACACCCGCCGCTTTGCTGATGTTTTTCAGCGTGTGGCGAGCGCGCGCGACACCGCGTTGGTACCCTTTTTTATGGAAAGCGTCGCGTTGGAACCTGCACTGATGCAGAACGACGGCCTGCATCCTAATGCAGAGGGACAGCCTTATCTGCTGGATACGGTATGGCCGGCGTTAGAAGCGCTGCTTCCTCAGCCGTAACCGGCATCGGAATCATGACGTCTACCCGGGTGCCATGCTCGGGTGAGCTCTGAATCCTGAACTGGCCTCCCAGTGCATTGACTCGCTCACGCATCCCAATCAAGCCAAAACCACCGCCTTTGCTTTCTTCACTCTGGCTAAACCCGTGACCGTTATCGGTCACAGAAAGTTCCAGAAAATCTTCCAGATCGCTTTGATAACGATGCAATTCCAGGGTGATGTGATCTGCAGCGGCATGGCGCAGCGTATTGGTCAGAGCTTCTTGTACCAGCCGGTACAGGGTGATGTTGTAGGTCTCGGCCATCTCATTGAGCGGGCCACTGAAGCGGGTTTCCAGCTGAATACCGCGTTTACGCAGTCGTAGGTTAGAGATGCATTCATGCAGCGCGTCTACCAGACCCAGATCATCCAGCGAGGTTGGACGCAGGTAGCGCATCAGGTCATAGGTGACCGCGTAAATATGGCGGGCGATTGTATCGATCGAGTCGGCGCTCTGGTGCACCGCGCTGGTTTCGTTCGGGTGTAAACGTTTCAGCAGCCGGGCGTCGGTGCGGATCGCCGTCAGTGACTGACCAAGCTCGTCGTGTAGCTCGCGCGCCAGATGACGTCGCTCGTTTTCCTGTACCTCCATCACACGATGAGCCAAACGCTGATTTTCGAGCAGTTGTGCGTTCAACTCCTGTGTCCGTTGGTCAACATGGCTTTCGAGTTGATTACGCTCATTTTCCAGCTCTTGTAAAACGGCCAGACGTTGCTGCTGTCCTTCCCGTTTCTGCTCAGTATACGCTTGAGTCAGTTTGAGCAGCGCCAGTGAAAAAAGCAGCGCGCCTGCCATCAATACCCAGTTGATATCACTCCATACCATACTGCGGGATAGCTGTACCTGTAACGGCTGACCAAAGCGATTGAGTTTGTGAGTGACAGAGAGGGTCGGTAACCAGTTGTTATCAGGCAGTTGACCGCTATTGACCAGCAAGCGGCCATTGGCATCCAGCAGTGATATCCGGGTGTAAGAATCTTTGGCGGGTGTGGCGGGCAGTAAACCCTCAAAGGTAATCACCAATGAGGCAACCTGAAAACTGTCATCCGGGCTGTTGTTATTGGCGTAAACCACTTGATACAGCGTGTATGCCGAGCGCCCATCATCAAGGTTGAAAGGTTCGGTGGCGACCGGGCGGCGGTAATAGACGCTGTCGAGGAACGATTGCGCAAAATGCGCATCAGTGCTCATGTCCAGACCGAGAAAGCGCCGGGTTTCTGAATTGAACGGTTCGATAAACGTAAAAGGGAAAAAGATCCGTTCGCCCTGACTGCCGCTGACCTGTGCCTGATCTTCACCGAAGCGGATACTGAAATAGTCATAACCGCGCGTGCGCATCGTCTGTTCAAAGGCACTCACATCGTTGATCGATACACGTTCTTGTAACTGCAGGCGGGCTATATGTGGATTGCGGGTACGCATACCCGTCGCAAAGCGTCG
The DNA here is from genome assembly GCA_023954795.1 of Oceanospirillaceae bacterium. Classification (GTDB taxonomy): domain Bacteria; phylum Pseudomonadota; class Gammaproteobacteria; order Pseudomonadales; family Balneatricaceae; genus Pontibacterium. Next base: position 15,326 of record JAGSHA010000009.1, read on the forward strand.
TAGTGCCTGATGATCGTTCGGTTGGGCATCAACCAGCGTAGTAAAGCTTTGCAGCAGCACCTCGTTGAGGCGGGTGCGATCGTAAATGCTGTCGTAGAGATAGCCAGCTTCGTCATTGACCTGTTGCTGAATGCGACTGTAATCGAGGTTCAGCAGGAACAGTTGCAAACATCCTGTTAGCAACAGCCAGAGCGTTGGCAGTGTCCATTTGGTTAGCGGCGTATTCAATGTCAGACGTCCTGTCCTGAATATAGGAATAATCTTGAAAGACTGGTCAAATACTACTCTTGTTAGTCAGTTTTGACGAGTCTGCTACCGTTGGCATCCTTGCCGAGGGTAAGGGCGAGACGCTTTTTGAAGCCGCCTCGCGGGAATTATTTGCTCAGTGGCTGATGTCTTAGCCAGCAAAGTTCTCGTTTACAAAGTCCCAGTTAACCAACTGCCAAAAGGCTTTCAGATAATCCGGGCGTACATTGCGGTAATCGATATAGTAGGCGTGTTCCCATAGATCGACTGTCAGCAACGCAGTTTGACCGGCGGTCATCGGTGTGCCGGCATTGCTGGTGTTGACGATCTCCAGAGACCCGTCCGGGTTTTTAACCAGCCAAGTCCAGCTGGAACCAAAGTTGTTAACGGCCTTGTCGTTCAGTTCTTCCTGAAACGCTGCAAATGAGCCCCATTTAGCGTTGATTGCATCAGCAACCGCGCCGGCAGGAGCGCCTCCACCGTTCGGTGACAGGCAGTTCCAGTAGAATGTGTGGTTCCAGATTTGCGCGGCGTTGTTAAAGACGCCACCCGCGGGTGCGGACAAGATGATCTCTTCCAGCGTTTTACCTTCAAATTCAGACCCCGGTACCAAACCGTTCAGCTTAACCACATAGGTGTTATGGTGTTTACCGTGGTGGTAATCCAGTGTTTCGGCAGAGATGTGCGGCTCTAGTGCGTCTCGGGCATAAGGCAGCGCTGGCAATTCAAAGCTCATGAGTGTTTACCTCCATATTAGTTACAACCATACTGCTGCCCTTCCTAAGGAAGAACTCGCAGATTGGATGCGGTAAGTGCATTGAGAATAGCACCGCCTTGAGCGGTTTTCATGGCACAAAACGTAAGGGATTATTGAATGGAAGTTGCAGTGCTGCGACTAAAGTAAGCTGAAATACGCGGGTTGAAGCTCTAAAATGTGGTTTCATAACAAAAACCAGAACAAAGTGTTTACAAAATATGGGTAAGATTTTTCTTTGGATTGGAGCTGTATCTATGGCCATATTTCTGGCCAAAACACAGTTGTGGACGTCGGACACCTATGGCCCGTTTGTTGAAGGCTGTATGAAGGGTGATAATGTCACGGAAGAACGCTGCGAATGCCTGGGTAAGTATGTACACAAGCATTTCAGCGATAACGAAGTGAAAGCAATTATGGCGCAGCAACTTGAAGGCGCTTTTGGTGAAAAGGTACGGGAAGTGGTTGCCGCCGGTTCTCAGGCGTGTCTGACCCCTTAATAGATCATCTTTTCATCCGGCTGAGCGTTTTCAGTCGGTTGATGAGTCCCTTGTGCTCGCTAGCGCATGCAGCGGAAAGTCAGGGTCACCCACGACATAAAAAAACGGGTTGATCAGGCTTTCCTGCTGGTTATATTTCAAGGGCTGCAGATTCTCTGCATGCACCAGTTTCCCTCCCGCCGCTTCTACGATGGCTTGTGCCGCTGCCGTATCCCACTCCGATGTTGGAAACAGGCGGGGATAGAGGTCAGCCTTACCTTCTGCAATCAGACACATTTTTAGTGAACTGCCACTCGCCAGACTTTCGACGTTGTTGAACCGGGAGGCGAGTTTTACCAGTAATCGGTCATTCTGTTCCTGACCATGGCGGCGACTGGCCGTAACAACCAATGTCTCACCCAGCGGCCGGCTTTGAATGGCACGTACGCTGCCGTTTATCTCTTGTTTCCAGGCGCCGATACGCGGGCCTCCCCACCAGGTTTCTTTGGTGGTTGGCAGATGAATAATACCCAGAATCGGTTGTCCGGACTGGATCAGCGCGATGTTGACGGTGAACTCGTCGTTGCGGCGAATAAACTCTTTAGTACCGTCCAGCGGGTCGATACACCAGAACAGATCCCAGTGTTGACGGGTACTGAAGCTGATATCGTCCGCTTCTTCACTAAGCTGAGGGATAGTTGGATTGAGCTGGCTCAGGCCCTGTTCGATGATCTGGTGGGCGGCGAGATCGGCGGCGGTGACGGGTGAATCGTCCCCTTTGGCCTGAATATCAAAGTCATCACGCTGGTAGACATCCATGATCGCATCACCTGCATCCAGACAGATCTTGCGCAGATCAGGAATAAACAGATCAACATCCATAGGCTTACTGCTCGTTTTGTAAAAAAGTGCGAGTCATGTAGAGCGCGGCGATGGCACGGCCTTCGCTGAACTCCTCTTGCAGCACCAGGTTATCGAGATCCGCCAGTGGCCAACTGATTACTTCCAGTTCTTCCGGTTCATCACCCTCCAAGCGGCAGGGGTAAAGATCACGTGCGATCACCACATTGATACTGTGGCCCATATAGTTGGGTGCAGAGGTCATGACCTTCAAGCTGTGCAGGCGTTCAGCGCCAAAACCGGCTTCCTCCTTGAGCTCCCGGTCGGCCGCCTGATGGGCGGATTCACCCGGATCAATCAAACCCTTGGGCAGGGTCAGGGTGTAATCCTCAAGGCCTGCGGCGTACTCCCGGATCAGCAATACATGGCCCTCGGTGGTAACAGGCACGATCATCACGGCCCCGTTTCCGCGGGTGGCGAGGCGTTCGTAAACACGTTCTGCACCGTTAGAAAAGCGCAGGCTAAGTTCCTCTACCTGAAACAGGCGGCTGCTGGCGGTTGGGGTGACCTTCAAAATCTCCGGTTTAGCGGGCATACTGTAAGCACTCTTAATAGCTAATTTCCTAACGCGAAACGTCCATGATTGACTGGTCCCAAATCGAAACTGTCCTGCTAGATATGGACGGCACTTTGCTTGATCTGCATTTTGACTCCCACTTTTGGCTGGAGTTTCTGCCGTTGCGGTATGCGCAGATCCACGCCATGGAACCGGGTGAAGCGCGGGAGTGGTTACACCAGCGTATCATACAGGAGCAGGGCACACTAAATTGGTACTGTCTGGATTTCTGGAGCCGTGAGTTGGGAGTGGATGTCCCTGAATTGAAGCGTGAAGTTGCGGACCGGATCGCGTTCCGGCCGCACGTGAAGGACTTTCTGGCACGCTTGCAGCAGGAAAAAATTCGTACGGTTATTGTCACCAATGCCCATTACGGCAGTCTAAACCTGAAGAAAGAGTACACCGATATCCATACGTTGGTGGATGACGTGATCTGTTCTCATGACTTCCAGTTACCCAAAGAAGATGTGCGTTTCTGGGATAAACTGAAGGAAGTTGAGCCGTTTGATCCGAGTCGTACATTGCTGGTGGATGACAGTCTGCCGGTGCTGCGCTCAGCGCAGGAATACGGTATTCGCTATCTACTGTCGATTGTTCAGCCGGACAGTCAGGCGCCGCGACGGGAGATAGATGAGTTCAGTGCGATCGACCATTTTGATGAAATAATGCCGAAGAAGTCCGATTCATGAGTGAACATAAAAGTGCATCGCAGGATGTCAAAGTCCGTCTGGATAAATGGCTGTGGGCTGCACGCTTTTATCGAACACGCGCGATTGCCAAACAGATGATCGACGGCGGTAAAGTTCACTACAACGGTCAGCGCACAAAATGCAGTCGTCATGTAGAGCTGGGAGCCAAGATTGAGATCCGTCAGGGTTTTGATGAAAAAGTAGTCATCGTTGAAGCGCTTTCCGATCAGCGTCGCGGTGCACCTGAAGCACAGGAACTGTATCGCGAAACAGATGCCAGCGTGGCTAAACGTGAAGAAAATGCCGCACAACGTAAAGCGCAGGGCTCCAGCCTGAACCCGCGTCATCGCCCGAATAAAAAAGAACGGCGTCAGATTCGTGGCTTTAAAGATCAGCCAGTCTGAGCAGATAGCGCACGTTCGCCGCTGTTTATGGTAATATGGCGGGCAGATAAACAACCTCGTGTACGAATACCCCTCAATGAGCAATTCTGATCAAATTCAACGTGTCCTGTTTGATGAACTGGATATCCGTGGTGTGTTGGTAGGTCTTGAAGACAGCTACCAAAAAGCACTGGAAAAGCACAACTACCCGCAAGTGATTCGCCGTGTACTCGGTGAGATGATGGCTGCCGCAACTGTTCTTAGTAGCAACCTGAAGTTTAAAGGACGATTTATCCTGCAAGCCCAGGGTGAAGGTAGCGTCTCGCTGCTTATGGCTGAGTGCAACGACCAGCATGATCTGCGTGCGATCGCGCGTTATGAAGGTGAGTTGCCCGACGACGCCAGCTTTATTGAACTGCTGGAAAAGGGCCGGATGGCGATTACCATCGACCCTGATCAAGGCCAGCGCTACCAAGGTGTAGTGCCGCTGGAAGGCGACACGCTGGCAGCCTGTCTCGAAGGTTACTTCGGACAGTCGGAGCAGCTACCTACCCAGATGCATTTTGTAGCAGATGATACCCATGCGGCAGGATTCTTCCTGCAGGTCCTGCCAGCAGACGGCACGGGTGAAGAGGACTGGACCCGAATCAGCCATCTGGCGTCTACGTTGAAAGACGAAGAACTGCTGACACTGGACAACAACACCTTGCTCTACCGTTTGTTCCATGAAGAGCAGTGTCGTTTGTACGAGGCCGACCCCGTGCAGTTCCGTTGTGACTGTTCGCGTGATCGTAGCCTAAATACGCTGAAATTCATGACCAAAGAGGAGTTGCAGGGCATTCTTGATGAGCAGGGAAATATTGACGTTGCTTGTCAGTTCTGTAACGAGCAGTACCACTTTGATCAGGCTGATCTGGAGCTGATGTTTTCAGATACAGCGTCCGCCCCGGGCTCGGATTCCGTGCATTGAGCGGAAAAAACCAACCGGGGTCAAATAATTAGCGAACCCTGAATGGGAATCGTTTTTGAAATGGCGTTGTTGCTACTTTTTGTGCAATAATACGCCTCCTTTTTTATATAACTATGACAATAAACTGTGCCTACTAGGTACGGAACGTCTAATTGCTTATCAGGTAACGTTATTGGCGCCTACGCCAAGGGAACCCAGTAATGACCAAAGAATCTGTGAATACCGTAAACACCAACCTGAGCCCGGCTCAGCTCGTAGAAAAAGCTATTCAGTCCAGCGAAGGTCGTCTGGCTGATACCGGTGCTTTAGTTGTAGAAACCGGTAAACGCACCGGCCGTTCTCCGATGGACCGTTTCATCGTTGAAGAGCCAAGCACTTCTGACTCTATCGATTGGGGCAACGTAAACCGTCCTTTCGATGCAGACAAATTTGATGCGCTGTGGGTGCGTGTAGAGGAATATCTGGCGGACAAGGAATCGTTTGTCGCTAATGTTCACGTAGGCTCCGATCCTAATCACTATCTGCCGGTTAAAATGACCACGCAGACTGCATGGCAGAACCTGTTCGGTCAGAACTTGTTCATCCGCCCTGCGGAATACAACCAGAAAAGCAAAGAAGAGTGGCAGATCCTGAACGTTGCGGGTTTCGAATGCGATCCTGAACGTGACGGCACCAACAGCGAAGGCTGTGTCATCATCAACTTTGCGAAGCGTAAAGTCCTGCTGGCGGGTATGCGTTACGCCGGTGAGATGAAGAAAGCGATGTTCTCTGTACAGAACTTCCTGCTGCCTGAAAAAGACGTGCTGCCAATGCACTGTTCAGCAAACGTAGGTGAAGACGAGAGCACAACGTTGTTCTTCGGTCTGTCCGGTACAGGTAAAACCACACTGTCTGCTGACCCTGAGCGTTACCTGATCGGTGATGACGAGCACGGTTGGGGTAAAGGTGTTGTCTTCAACCTGGAAGGTGGTTGCTACGCTAAAACCATCAACCTGTCACAGAAGAACGAACCTATTATCTGGGATGCAATCCGTTTTGGCGCTATCGTTGAGAACGTGACGCTGAACGAAGGCCGTACCGCTGATTACGACGACACCTCTCTGACTGAGAACGGTCGTTGTGCATACCCTCTGCAGCACGTTGAAAAGCGTACTGACACCAACATGGGTGGCGAGCCTCAGGCAATCGTATTCCTGACATGTGACCTGACTGGCGTATTGCCACCAGTGTCTATTCTGTCTAAAGAAGCTGCGGCTTACCACTTCCTGTCTGGTTACACTGCGTTGGTAGGTTCTACCGAAATGGGTTCCGGTGGTGGTATCAAGTCTACCTTCTCTACCTGCTTTGGTGCGCCGTTCTTCCCACGCCCTGCTGCTGTATACGCAGAGCTGTTGATGAAGCGTATCGAAGAGTTCGGTTCTCAGGTTTACCTGGTAAACACAGGCTGGACTGGCGGTTCTTTCGGCACGGGTGAGCGTTTCAGCATTCCAACGACTCGCGGTATCATCTCTGCAATCCAGAACGGTGCGCTGAAAGGTGCTGAGACTGAGCATCTGGAAGGTATCAACCTGACCGTACCTACAGCGGTACCGGGTGTTGATTCTGAGCTGCTGAACCCACGTGCGACTTGGGCAGATAAAGGTGCTTACGACGCAACGGCTAAAGATCTGATCGGCCAGTTCACCAGCAACTTCGAGAAGTTCTCTGGTGTATCTGAAGAGATCATTACTGCAGGCCCTCAGCTGTAAAACCAGCTAACGGCCCGCAACAAAAAAACGCCCTCAATTGAGGGCGTTTTTTTATGCCTGCTGTATGCATAAGTGCTACAGCTAATTGAGCGGTTTAATGCTTATTCGATCTGTAGTCGATAGTCGATGATCTTCAGGTGTTCCGCTTCCTGTTGCAGGTCGGCCGTCGTCAGGGGATTGTGCTGCAGCCAGCTTTCCGGAAAGCGCAGGCGCAGCTGATTATCCTCGGCGCGGAAGATAATGGCCGGTAAACGGGCTGTACTTTCGCTGCGATGCAGCAGTACAGAAATGCGTAACAGAATGCAGAGGCGACGGTAAGGTTCCTGCAGGTACTTAGGGAGCTTCTTGAACTCTTCTTTTGGGAACTTGCGGCGGTGTCCGCGCGCCAGTGAGGCAACCAGTTGCTGGTCGCGCTTGGTAAAGCCCGGCAGGTCGGAGTTCTGTAATAAGTACGCACTGTGTTTGTGGAACTGGCTGTGAGAAATCGTCAGGCCAATCTGGTGCGTGCGTGACGCCCAGCTTAGCATGTCATGGAAGATCGGACGTTCCAGCCCCCAGTCATCCTTTACCTGAGCCCAGCCGAGCAGGGCGGTATGTTCGATCTTGTTCGCCCGCTCTGTGTTGACATGGTAGCGCGCAACGAGCGCATTGATGGTGCGCTCACGTACATCCTCATGTTCCAGGCGACCAATCGTGTCGTACAGCAAGCCTTCTCGCAGTGCGCCGGTGGAGTAATCGAGCTTGTCGATACCCAGTGACTCCAGTATGCCTGACAAAATAGCAATGCCTGCTGGTAGTACCATGCGCCGCTCAGGTTTGATTGACTCAATATCGATATCATCGACGGAGTTAAACTTCAGCAGTTGTTGCTGCAGTTTGTAGAGTGCATGTGCGGTAATTGATTCGTCGCTCAGCCCTGTGCTCACCAAGGCATTGCGGATCGCCTTAATGGTGCCGGATGAGCCGACACAGCTGCTCCAACCCTGCTCACGATAGCGATTGCGGATCGACAGTAATTCCTGCATTGCAGCCGTTTTTGCACGTTGAAAGCGCTCAGCAGAAATGAGGCCATCGGGAAAGAAACGCTTGGTGTAGCTGACACATCCCATATGCAGGCTTTCGAGCTCTTGTGGTTCAAAGCGCTCTCCAATGATGAATTCCGTGCTGCCACCACCAATATCGATGACCAGCCGTTTACCCAGATCATCGGCCAGCGTATGAGCGACACCCAGATAGATCAAACGGGCTTCTTCCCTGCCGGCAATAATTTCCAGTGGCGTGCCGAGAATCTTCTCGGCTTTATCCATAAAGACGGCTGCGTTTTTGGCTTCGCGCAGCGCATTGGTCCCAACGACGCGCACTGCACTGCGGGGCAGAGAGACAATGCGCTGTGCAAATCGGCTCAGGCAGTCGAGCCCTCGCTCTTGTGCGGCTTCGGTCAGTTCTTTGTTTGCATCCAGGCCTGCCGCCAGCTGCACTTTTTCAGACATGACGTCGATGGGCTTGAGCTCGCCTTGTGTCAGGCGGGCGAGCATCATGTGGAAACTGTTGGAGCCTAGATCAATAGCGGCAAGGAGGGTGGAATCCTGATTGTTATCGCTGCCTACATCCTGCTGGGACATGCTAAAAACGCCTCGAAATCTATATCGCTTGAAAGCCAGTGCTCTATGGGGTGAAGGCACAGGCAAGTCTAAGGTTACCAGAAGAGACATTACAGAACATGTATCGTCCGGCTGGCGAAGTTATACTTATATAAGAAATAAGTCTGGCATCGTGCCGCAATGAGGCGGATCAATAGGTGCGACGATGGTGGAAGTCGGTTACCAAATAAGGACCGACGGTGTTATTATCGGGCGTCTTATTATTCAAGCACCAGGTACATTGGAGAAAGTATCCCATGAGCGAGAACATCGTAAACGTTACCGATGCCTCTTTTGAAGAGGATGTCCTGAAAGCTGAGGGCGCGGTACTGGTTGATTACTGGGCGGAGTGGTGCGGTCCATGCAAAATGATTGCCCCTGTGCTGGAAGAGATCGCCAAGGAATACGAAGGTCAGCTGAAAGTGTGTAAGCTGAACATCGATGAAAACAACGACACGCCACCGAAATTTGGTATCCGTGGTATCCCAACCCTGATGTTGTTCAAGGGTGGTAACGTTGAAGCGACTAAGGTTGGCGCACTGTCTAAGTCCCAGCTGGCTGCATTCATCGAAGCGAACCTGTAATTCCAGGTCTGAAAATGTGGTCGCTGACAGTAACCTGAGAATAATTTCGTATCCGACGGTTCCAGTGCCACATTTTCTCCTCTCTGCTATAGACAGCGTAGAAACAACCTTTTATAGTCGTTGCATAGACAGCCCGTCGCGCTCAGATTTGACGGTGTTCCTGTCACAGTAGTAGCTGTAGTAGCTCTATTTAGTAATTCCGAATTCTTCCCAAAACCTACCCATTCATCTTAAGCAGGCCTTTTGCCGCGCTCCCTTAACTTATGAATCTTACTGAACTGAAAACAAAAAGCGTTCCTGAACTGCTGGATATCGCCAAAGGCATGGGCATGGACAATCTTGCCCGTTCCCGTAAACAGGATGTGATTTTTGCCATCCTGAAACGCCACTCCAAAGGTGGTGAAGATATCTATGGCGACGGCGTACTTGAAATTCTGCAGGATGGCTTCGGCTTTTTGCGTTCCGCCGACTCCTCTTACCTGGCGGGACCCGATGACATCTATGTGTCCCCAAGCCAGATCCGTCGTTTCAACCTGCGTACAGGTGACACGATTGCCGGTAAGATTCGTCCACCCAAAGAAGGTGAGCGTTACTTTGCCCTGCTGAAAGTTAACGAGATTAACTACGACAAGCCGGAAAACGCGAAGAACAAGATCTTGTTCGAAAACCTGACGCCATTGTTTGCGCAGGACCGTTTACGTCTTGAGATGGGTAACGGCAGTACCGAAGATCTGACCGCACGTGTCATTGATCTGGTTTGTCCGATGGGTAAAGGCCAGCGTGCTTTGGTGGTGTCTCCGCCTAAAGCCGGTAAGACCCTGATGCTGCAGAACATTGCCAATAGCATCACCCGCAACAACCCTGAGACCCACCTGATTGTCCTGCTGATCGATGAGCGCCCGGAGGAGGTGACCGAGATGCAGCGTACAGTACGTGGTGAAGTGGTTGCTTCTACCTTCGATGAGCCGCCAGCACGCCACGTGCAGGTTGCCGAGATGGTACTGGAAAAAGCGAAGCGTCTGACCGAGCATAAAAAAGACGTGGTGATCCTGCTGGATTCCATCACACGTCTTGCACGTGCCTACAACACGGTGATTCCATCCTCCGGTAAAGTACTGACCGGTGGTGTGGATGCACATGCACTGGAACGTCCAAAGCGTTTCTTTGGTGCGGCACGTAATATCGAAGAGGGCGGCAGCCTGACCATCATCGCGACAGCACTGGTTGATACCGGTTCTAAGATGGATGAGGTTATCTTCGAGGAATTTAAAGGTACCGGTAACTCCGAAGTTCATCTGGACCGTAAAGTTGCAGAGAAACGCGTATACCCAGCGATCAATATTCGTCGCTCCGGTACCCGTCGTGAAGACCTGTTGACCACAGAAGATGAGCTGCAGCGTATGTGGATTCTGCGTAAGCTGCTGGATCCGATGGAAGATTCCGCGGCGATTGAGTTTGTACTCGATAAGTTGAAAGACTTTAAAACCAACGACGAGTTCTTCCTGTCGATGAAGCGGAAGTAAGACGATTTCCGTATGAAAGGGTAAGCATTTGCTTGCCCTTTTTTATGGCTGTTAGATTGGTTATTTGCATGGCGACACCCAAATACAAAGATCTGCGTGACTTTATCCAGATGCTGGAAGCACGTGGTGAGCTGAAACGTATCAAGCAAGAGATTGACCCCAATCTCGAAATGACTGAAATCGCTGATCGCACCCTGCGTGCTGGCGGTCCTGCCCTGCTGTTCGAAAATCCTAAAGGTTACGATTACCCGGTGCTGGCCAACCTGTTTGGTACGCCCGAGCGCGTTGCCATGGGAATGGGTGAAGAGACCGTTCACGCGTTGCGTGGTGTAGGCGAAGTGTTGGCTCAGCTTAAAGAACCTGAACCTCCAAAGGGTATGAAAGATGCCTGGGAGAAGTTGCCGGTCTTTAAGCAAGTGCTCAACATGGGACCGAAAGTGGTGAAGAAGGCCCCTTGTCAGACGCATGTGGTCGAAGGCGACGATGTTGATCTGAATAAGCTGCCGATCCAGACCTGCTGGCCGGGTGATGCCGGTCCGCTGGTGACCTGGCCGCTGGTAATTACGCGCGGTCCGAATAAAGAACGTCAGAATCTCGGTATTTACCGGCAACAGCTGATCGGCAAAAATAAGCTGATCATGCGCTGGTTGGCCCATCGTGGTGGTGCGCTGGATTTCCGCGAATGGAAAAAAGAACATCCCGGTAAGCCTTTCCCGGTTGCTGTGGCGTTGGGGGCAGACCCGGCCACGATATTGGGTGCGGTGACTCCGGTACCGGACACGCTGTCAGAATACGCCTTTGCAGGTCTCCTGCGCGGTGGTAAAACCGAAGTTGTGCAGTGTAAGGGCAGTGATCTGCAGGTACCTGCCAGCGCAGAATTTATTCTTGAGGGATATATCGATCCCGATGAGATGGCAGACGAAGGTCCGTTTGGCGACCATACTGGTTATTACAACGAGGTGGATAGCTTCCCTGTCTTTACGGTCGAGCGCATTACACACCGTGATCGCCCGATCTATCACAGTACCTATACCGGTCGTCCGCCAGATGAGCCGGCCATTCTGGGGGTGGCGCTGAACGAGGTATTTGTGCCGATTCTGCAGAAGCAGTTCCCGGAGATCGTTGATTTTTACCTGCCGCCGGAAGGGTGCTCCTACCGTATGGCGGTGGTGACGATGAAGAAACAGTACCCGGGTCACGCTAAACGTGTGATGCTGGGGGTCTGGTCTTTTCTGCGTCAGTTTATGTACACCAAGTTTGTAATTGTGTGCGACGACGATGTAAATGCCCGCGACTGGAATGATGTCATCTGGGCAATCACCACTCGCATGGACCCGCAGCGAGATACCGTGATGATCGACAATACGCCGATTGATTACCTCGACTTCGCATCCCCTGTATCAGGTTTGGGTTCGAAGATGGGGATGGATGCGACCAACAAGTGGGAAGGTGAGACCACCCGTGAGTGGGGCGAACCGATAAAAATGGATGACGCAATCAAGCAGCGGGTTGACGACATCTGGGACGAGCTGGATATTCTCTAGTGAGCGACACAGTATTTCTGCTGCACCTGAATGATGAACAGTATTCGGTGACTGTCCGGGCGGGAGAGGCCTTGCTCGAAGCGCTGGAAGGTGCCGGGTACCGGATGCGGAAAAGCTGTCGGAACGGGGTGTGCGAAATCTGTGAAGTAGGGTTACAGCGTGGAACGGTAAAGCAACGTTATCCAAGTGCAACCTACAACAATAATAACGCTGCAGAAAATGTCAGGGTGTTGGCGTGTACCGCGACACCGTTGACTGATGTTTGGGTGAATATTGAAGGGCTGATAGCCCCCGGAGAACAATCGGTGAAAAAACTGGTTTGTGACATCAAAGGGATTGAGTCCCTGAACCACGATGTATATCGGGTTCGTTTGCAGCTGCCATCAACTGGCAGTCTGGCTATTGAATTTAACGCCGGTCAGTATTTGGATGTGGTTCTGCCAGACGGCAAGCAAGCCTCATTCTCTATTGGCAGTGCGCCGGAGCAGGGGCGTGATCTGGAACTGCATATCCGACATATCCCGGATAGTGATATGTCCAACGCCATTATGGATCATCTGAAGTTTGCGAGCACGGTCGAGCTGGAGCTGCCAAAAGGCGATTGCTTCTTGCAGGCTAAAGCGCTGAACCCGGATACCCACTTTATCTTTGGCGCAGCGAGCACGGGCTTTGCCCAGGTGAAGAGCGTTGTTGAACACCTGCTGGCGAACCAAGTGCCTAATCCGATCACCATCTATTGGGGCGCGCGTATCGAAGAAGATATGTATCTGGAGCGCTTGCCCCAGCAATGGGAAGCGGAGCACGCCAACCTGACATTCGTGCCAGTGGTGAGTGAGCCGGAAAACAGCCCGAACTGGAAAGGTCGTACGGGTTTGTTACCCGAAGCGGTATTGGAAGACTTTGCTGATCTGAGTGGCGTCGAGATCTTTGCCAGCGGCTCCCCTGCGATGGTCTATGCGTTGTTGGATGCGGCAGAAACCCGCGGCTTTAACGAAAAGCAGATGCATTCC
>JAGSHA010000158.1 GCA_023954795.1 Oceanospirillaceae bacterium
ATATGAGTTTGCCCTTGGTCATCGCAGCTGCAGATCTCGCCCAACAGCTAAACAATCCAAATCTGCTGATTATCGATCTATCCGACGAAGAGACCTACAACAGCGGCCATATCCCCGGTGCTGTCCGGGTCGATACATCACGTCTGATGCTAGGTTCAGGCCCGGTACCCAACAAACTACCAACAGCGGCTCAACTCAGCGATCTGTTCTCAGAATTAGGCCTGACTGAAGAAACCCAGGTGGTGACTTACGATAATCAGATGGGACCTTGGGCGGGCCGTATGATCTGGACCCTCAACCTGTTGGGGCATGAGCGCTGTTCATTCCTGAATGGACAGCTCAAAGCCTGGACCAACGCTGGCTTAACGCTGGAAACGGCAGAGAATACCCCCACAGAAGTTCCATTTCGCGCCACCATCAACACGGATTACCTGGCGGATATAACGTTTATTAAACAACATCTGCGCGATAGCCACAGCGTGATCTGGGATGCACGTTCAGGCGATGAATACCGTGGTGCAAAGATCGTCAATGCCCAGAAAGGTGGACATATTCCGGGCGCCCGATTGTACGAATGGACACAGGTTATGATCTCCGCCAATGACACCCGACTTCGCCCGGCGAACGAAATTCAGGCAGAACTCGATAGAATGGGTATCAGCACCGATAAGGAAGTGATCACCCACTGCCAGACTCACCGACGTTCAGGCCTTACCTATCTGGTGGCAAAACACCTCGGCTTTAAAAAAGTTCGCTGCTACGACGGCTCATGGTTCGAATGGGGCAACCAGCCTGATACACCGGTCGAACAGTAAACCCAACATACGCGATTTACGTATTACCTGAAGAAACGGACACTTACCTTGAAAGACAAAATTTTTATCCTGTTACAGCACCTGCTACCTCAGCATCTGATCTCCCGTTTTGTGGGACGTATCGCCGAATGCACAAACCCGATGGTAAAAAACACCTTTATCAAATGGTTTGCCAAGCGTTACAACATCAACATGTCAGAAGCGTTGATCGAAGATCCCACCGCCTTCAAGAACTTCAACGCCTTCTTCACCCGCGAACTCAAGCCGGGTGTGCGTACGATAGATGATGCAGCAGATGCGATTGTCAGCCCGGCAGACGGCGCTGTCAGCCAATTGGGCGATATCGAACATGGTCGCATCTTTCAGGCCAAAGGCCGTGGTTACGGACTCACCACATTGCTGGGTGGCAACGCAAAGCTGGCCGAACAATTTGTAAACGGCTCTTTTGCCACTATTTACCTGTCTCCACGCGATTATCACCGTGTCCACATGCCGGTTACCGGCACTCTGCGTGAAACCATCTTCGTACCCGGCGACCTTTACTCCGTTAACCAGACTACCGCCGAGAATGTTGATCAGCTGTTTGCGCGCAATGAACGACTGGTTGCAATCTTCGATACCGAACAAGGGCCTATGGCCATGGTATTGGTTGGCGCAATGGTTGTTGCGGGTATCGAAACCGTCTGGTCAGGACACGAAGCGCCCGTCCACCGCAAAGCGATTCGTACCGCCTATCAGCCTGAACAACGGGAACCGATCACGTTGCAGAAAGGCGAAGAGATGGGCCGCTTTAAACTGGGTTCAACCGTTGTTCTGCTATTTGGTGAAGACGCCGTCAACTGGCAGGAGACACTGCGCGCCGAAAGCCCATTGCAACTGGGTGAGCGCATCGCAACCGACAGGGCAGCGAGCGGCAGCGAAGCACAAGACAACAACGCGGCTTAAACCCGTACAGTTTGTCGGCTGTAGCCCAAGGAAAAATGACCTAAAATTCTGGCATTGGAGCAAATGCTCTCCCCTGAATTCATAGACGGAAACGTACAGAGACCTTATGAGCAACTGGACAGATAGCCTGCAAACACAAGGCGCCGTGGTCAACGCGGATAACACAGTCAGCCTGACCTCTGATCGCGGCGGTAGCGTTATCCCGCTGCTGCATCAACGCGTGCTGACCGTCACCGGCCCTGACAGCGAGAAATTCCTGCAGGGACAGCTTAGCTGCGACCTGGCGGTAACACGCCAGCAAGGCAGTACAATGGCCTCTCACTGTAATATCAAAGGCCACATGATCAGTTTGTTTCGGCTGATCACGATTGCTGACGGCTTTATGCTGCGTTTACATACCGACCTGCACGATCAAGCCGCGCAAACACTGGGCAAATACATCATTTTCTCCAAAGCGGAGATCGGCAAACCCGGTGATGACATCGTGGGGATTGGCCTGCAAGGCGATCAGGCCACTGAGCTGGCGCAACTGGCCGTCGATAGTTTGCCGGAATCTGTTAACGGCGTGGTCCAGCAGGGAGATCGTACGCTGATCTCTGTACCGGGCCATCGTTACGAACTCTGGTTACCGGAAGCTGAGGCTGTTGCGCTGCTGCCTGAGCTACTGAACACCGGTACTTTAGGTTCCAGCAATGACTGGATATTGAACGAAGTGAGAGCGGCGATTCCAGATCTGCGCACGGCAACGGTTGAAGCCTTTATCCCGCAGATGACCAACCTACAGGCGCTCGAAGGTGTGAGCTTCACCAAAGGCTGTTACACAGGTCAGGAGATCGTGACACGCCTGCAACACCGCGGGCAGTTGAAGCGCCCAATGTACCGTCTGAAAGCCCGCTGCGAAACACTGCCACAAGCTGGTGACCCGATCCACAGCGACAACAAAGAGAAGGTCGGACAAGTGGTACTGGCCGCACGTAACGAAGCGGACGAGTGTGAGCTGCTGGCGGTCGTCATCAAAGACCAGGCCGACAATAGCACGCTGCACCTGGAAACACAGGAAGGTCCAACGGCGAGCATTGAACCCTTGCCATACGAGCTGGATCCAAAGATGTTCGAAGCTAAAAACCGCCTCTGAGTCATCGATCTTTGCAGTATAAAAAACGCCCTGACCGGCTACGGTTCAGGGCGTTTTTTTTGGGACGATGAGCGCGTTAAGCCAATGCGGTCTCGGTCACTTCAGCCGGAAGCTGCCAGTTAACCGGGGCCTTGCCTTGCTGCTCCAGATACCCGTTCGCCTGACTAAACGGACGACTGCCAAAGAATCCCCGATGCGCCGCCAGAGGTGATGGATGAGGGGCCTTGAGTACCAGATGACGCTGAGTGTCGATCACTGCACCTTTCTTCTGTGCATAACTTCCCCACAGCAGAAACACAACATTCTCGCAGTGCTCGTTCACCACCTGAATGACACGGTCTGTAAATTGCTCCCAGCCTTTCTTCTGATGGGACGCGGCCTGACTCTGTTCCACCGTCAGCACACTGTTCAATAGCAACACACCCTGCTGTGCCCAGCTTTCCAGATAACCGTGCTTCACCGGCGCAATCCCCAGATCGCTGTTCAGCTCTTTATAGATATTCACCAATGACGGCGGTGTTTTTATGCCCGGACGCACCGAAAAACACAAACCGTGTGCCTGATCCGGCTGGTGATAAGGGTCTTGTCCCAAAATCACGACTTTCACCTGATCCAGCGGCGTGGCCTCCAACGCATGAAACCAATGGGTGGAATGTGGATAAATCACCTTACGCTGTGTTTTCTGCTCCTGCAGAAACTGCTTCAGGTTCAGCATATACGGTTGGTCAAACTCCCCACCCAGATAGTGTTGCCAGCTTGGCGCTGCTTCCAGAACCATATATTCAGGACTCCCCACAATTCTTATTAATCAGATCCGCTTTGGTCAGCACTTTTCTGTGCCAGATCGAATAGTACCGCACTTTACCCGGCGCGTGAGAGACGATACCTGAAATCAAAATAACCAGCAGGTAGATGCCGGATTGAGGCTCATCAAATAACCAGAATACGCTGGATAGCAGGAAGAGCTTGAGAAAAATGGCATGTCCACGAAGCTGCAGCAACCAGATCCCATCTACATAAACAGCGATACAAGCCATCAATGATCCACTGATCACCGCCAGCCACAAATACCCGCTCCACTCGCTGTGCGGCAGATGAAAAAGGTATGCACCAGCCAACCCTGCAATACCAATAAGATGCAAAGTCCGTAAACCGATACTCAGCCAGCGCCTGCCGGGGAGATCACGTTTCTCTATGGGAAATAACCAGCTCATGATTTTATTCCTTTTTCTGACTCTGTCTTCTATCCACCGTTCTGCACCCAGATAGAAAAAAGGCCACCTTAAGGCAGCCTTTTTTTCATCATACAACCCAGCACTAGTTTCGCTTAGTTACGTGGACGCATTGCCGGGAACAGGATGACGTCACGGATAGACGGAGAGTCGGTGAACAGCATCACCAGACGGTCGATACCAATACCCTCACCCGCAGTCGGTGGCAGACCATATTCCAGTGCGTTGATGTAGTCTGCATCGTAATGCATCGCTTCATCATCACCGGCATCTTTCTCAGCAACCTGTGCCTGGAAACGCTCAGCCTGATCTTCAGAGTCATTCAACTCCGAGAAACCGTTGGCCAGCTCACGACCCGCAACGAAGAATTCGAAACGGTCGGTGACAAACGGATTGTCATCGCTGCGACGCGCCAGCGGAGAGACTTCAGTTGGGTACTCAGTGATAAACGTTGGCTGATCCAAACGGTGCTCAACAGTCTTCTCAAAGATCTCGATCTGTACTTTACCCAGACCCCAGCTGTCTTTCACTTCGATATCCAGACGCTCAGCGATCTGACGGGCAGCGTGATCGTCGGCCAGCGCTTCTGCTGTGATATCCGGGTTGTAGTGCAGAATGGAGTCAAATACGCTCAGGCGCAGGAACGGCTTGGCCATGTCGTATTCGAACGTTTCCAGCACTTCACCCGCATCGTTACGCACGGTGTTCACGATGGTGGTCGTACCTAGTACATCCTGCGCAACCGTGCGCAGCATATCTTCGGTCAGGTCCATCAGGTCACGGTAGTCCGCATACGCCTGATAGAACTCAATCATGGTGAATTCTGGGTTGTGACGGGTGGAAAGACCTTCGTTACGGAAGTTACGGTTGATCTCGAACACACGCTCAAAACCACCCACAACCAAACGCTTCAGATACAGTTCCGGTGCGATACGCAGGAACATATCGCGATCCAGTGCATTGTGGTGAGTGACAAACGGACGTGCGGTCGCGCCACCCGGAATCACCTGCAACATCGGCGTTTCGGCTTCAATGAAGCGATGCTCGGTCAGATAGTTACGGATACCGGATACGATCTTAGAACGCATCTCGAACACTTTACGCGACTGTTCGTTGGTGATCAGATCCACGTAACGCTGGCGGTAACGAATCTCTGTATCCTGCAGACCTTTGTGTTTGTCTGGCAGAGGACGCAGGTTCTTGGTCAACAGCTCGTATTCGCCCATATCAACATACAGGTCACCTTTGCCGGACTTATGCAGCACACCGGTCACACCGATGATGTCACCCAGATCCAGGCTCTTAGCAAATTTACGCGCTTCTTTGTTCACGTAGAACTGGATACGACCGGTCATATCCTGAATTACACCAAACGCACCACGGTTTAGCATAACGCGACCGGCGATGCTTACCGTGATACCTGCTTCGGCCAGCTCTTCTTTGGTCTTATCGCCATACTCTTCCTGAAGATCCTGCGCGTAACTATCGCGACGGAAGCTGTTTGGGAAAGCATTACCTTCTTCACGGCGCGCGTTCAGTTTTTCACGGCGCTCGGCAATCAGGCGATTTTCGTCTTGCGGCTGAGAGTTGTCAGACATTGAGTCAAAACCTTTTGAGAATTCGTTTCGTGTAACTTACAGACCAGCCTTCAGGCTCGCCTCAATAAACAAGTCCAGATCACCGTCCAGTACCTTGTCACAGTTGGAAGACTGTACGTTGGTACGCAGATCCTTGATGCGCTGATCATCCAGTACATATGAACGGATCTGGCTGCCCCAGCCGATATCCGCTTTGTTATCTTCCTGTTCCTGCGCCGCTTCGCTGCGCTTCAGCATCTCCATCTCGTAGAGTTTTGCTCGCAGCTGCTTCATACAGGTGTCTTTGTTCTGGTGCTGGGAGCGCTGGCTCTGGGACTGCACCACAATACCGGACGGTCCGTGGGTAATACGTACCGCAGACTCAGTTCGGTTGACGTGCTGACCACCTGCACCGGATGCACGGTAAACGTCGACACGCAGATCCGCCGGATTGATTTCAATATCAATATTGTCGTCAATCTCGGGGGACACAAAGACAGAAGAGAATGACGTATGACGACGACCGCCGGAGTCAAACGGTGATTTACGCACCAGACGATGAACACCGGTTTCGGTACGCAGCCAACCAAAAGCATATTCGCCTGCAAAACGGATGGTCGCCGACTTGATACCAGCAACATCGCCCGCAGAGACTTCCAACAGCTCGGTTTTAAAACCTTTGTCTTCACCCCAACGCAGATACATACGCAGCATCATGTTGGCCCAGTCCTGCGCTTCAGTACCACCGGAACCGGCCTGAATATCCAGGAAGGCATTATTGCCGTCGGCTTCACCAGAGAACATACGACGGAATTCGAGGGTTTCCAGCTTGGCCATCAGACCTGCTACTTCTTCCTCAACTTCAGCCACAGTGTCTTCATCGTCCTCTTCCACTGCCATATCCAGCAGATCACGCGCATCGACAACACCGGTTTCCAGATCATCTACCGTGGAAACAACGCCTTCCAGCGTGGAGCGTTCTTTACCCAGCTTCTGGGCATTTTCAGGCTCATTCCACACAGCCGGATCTTCCAGCTCGCGCTCAACCTCTTCCAGACGTTCTTTCTTACCGTCGTAATCCAGATAACCACGCAGTACAGTTGTACGCTCGGAGATATCCTTCAGGGCGGTGATGATCGGATTGATTTCCATCGTGGGGGTTCAAACTCTCTGATTCGAAAAAAAGGCGGATATTTTACCTGATCACAGGCATTGTTTGAATCTTGTGCAGCGTAAATTTATGGCTCAATCAAGCTCAAACTCGTTCACAACCTGCTTAACCCAGGCTTCAACACGCTCGTCGGTCTCATCGGACTGGCTATCCTGATCCACTGCAAGCCCTACGAAATGGGTTTCATCCTGAGTCAGCGCTTTAGATCCGGTGAACTTATAACCCTGATTAGGCCAGTGCCCCACCATACGGGCACCGCGTTCCTGCAATTTATCATGCAGCAATCCCATCGCATCCAGGAACCACTCGGCATAACCGATCTGGTCGCCCAGACCAAACAATGCACACGTCCGGCCGTTGAAGTCGATCTCGTCCAATTC
>JAGSHA010000202.1 GCA_023954795.1 Oceanospirillaceae bacterium
AGGCTACGAAGTTGGTAAATGCCTACTAACAACAGGGCGCGAATATCAAAGTCAGCAACTTTGAATGGGCGCTTCAGCAACGTGTTGGCGATAATGTTGAGCTGCTGAAAGTCACGCATGGTGCCGTAGCACAGCTGACGTAACAGGCCTCGGTCGCGTTCAGGGCAGCGAGCAGCGGCTTCGGGCAGAACGGCATTCAATGAACCCTGATGGCGTAGAAGGGGTTCAAGCGTTTCCGCTGCGAGCTGTCTTACGTTTACGTTCATCATTTAATCCAGCTGTTTACCGACAGGGAACAGATCGCGTTTGGCGTTTAAGACCGCTGCCGTATCGAGTGGTTTGCCGCCGGGTAACTGAATGTTCGTCAGCAGCAGGCTACCTTCACCGCAGGCAATACGCAGGGTCTTCTTGGTGACTTCCGCGACGGCACCCGGCGCTTCGGTACTGGTTGCATCGGAGGCTTGAGCACCCCAGATACGCATGGTTTTACCCTCCAGTGAGCAATACGCCACAGGCCAGGGTGACAGGCCACGAATCTGACGCTCAATCTCGGTAGCAGGGCGGGACCAGTCAATCTCACCTTCCTGCTTTTCCAGTTTATGTGCGTAGTTCGCCAGTGAATCGTCTTGCTTCTCCGGTTCGGTCTTGCCGTCACGAATCAGCCCCAGGGTTGTCACCAATGCTTCAGCGCCCTGCTCTGCCAGTTGATCGTGCAGATCTCCGCTGGTATCCCCCGTGTTGATGGGGGTTTCCACTTTGTAGAGCATGTCGCCCGTATCAAGCCCGACATCCATCTGCATGATAGTGATACCGGTCAGTTTGTCACCGGCCAATACCGCCCGATGTATTGGTGCAGCGCCGCGCCAGCGTGGCAGGAGGGAGCCATGTACGTTGATGCAACCCAGACGCGGGGTATCCAGCACGGCTTTGGGTAATAACAGACCGTAGGCCACAACCACCATAATATCGGCATCGAGTGCTGCCAGTTCTGCCTGCTCAGCTTCACCTTTCAGGCTCAGCGGCTGGTAAACGGCAATATCATGTTCCAGTGCCAGCTTTTTAACCGGGCCGGGGGTCAGTTTACGGCCACGTCCGGCTGGACGATCAGGTTGGGTGTATACGGCAATGACTTCATGCTCTGAATTGAGCAGTGCTTGCAAACTGGAAGCGGCAAAGTCAGGTGTACCGGCAAAGACAATGCGAAGAGGCTTGGACATCAATCTACTCCTGAAACCAAAACAGGTTTGTCACGGCAGTTACCCATGTATTTTGGCAACTGTCCGGGCAAACCTGTTATTGGAGGTGTCGGGTCACGTAATTAAGCGTGAGCTTCCTGACGGTGTTTCTTTTCCAGCTTACCGCGGATGCGGTTGCGCTTAAGCGTAGAGATATGATCTACGAAAAGCTTACCGTTGAGGTGATCCAGCTCGTGCTGTACACAGACCGCCAGCAAGTCGTTGGCTTCGAAACTGTATTCTTCACCGTCACGGTTCAGCGCGGTTACGCGGATGCTCTGCGGACGTACCACATCTTCATAGTATCCCGGTACGGAGAGGCAGCCTTCCTGATACTTGTGTGGCTCTTCGTCGAGTACTTCGAATTCCGGATTGATCATCACCAGCGGATCGTCCTGCTCTTCGGACAGATCCATAGTGACGATGCGCAGATGGATATCTACCTGCGTTGCCGCAAGGCCAATTCCCGGTGCGTCATACATAGTTTCGAACATGTCATCGATGATGGTGCGGATCTCATCGTTGACCTCGGTCACCGGTTCAGCCACTGTGCGTAGACGTGGGTCCGGAAATTCTAGAATGTTAAGTTTTGCCATCGTTTCTTCAGGTTGATACGGTTGATATGATTAGCCGTAACTCATCTAATCTGGGTTGTTTCCCGTGGCAGAAAATAATGCCTGCCCGACTGGGAACCTATTAGCTACATATTATACTGATTGCGACGCTCAATGCATTGTCGTTACGCCGTTTGACCCAAATATCGTCGAATGGGTTTCGGTGAATGACATCAAAGGACATAGAAATGAAAAAGTTTCTCTGCGCTCTGGCCGCTGTATGGTTGCTGGTAAGCTTGCCAGCGCAAGCCAATGCCCGAAAGGATGTACTGCAACTTAGGGAAGATCGGCCGCAGGAATATGTGGTAGTGAAAGGCGATACCTTATGGGATATCTCTTCCCGTTTTCTGGAAAGCCCGTGGCGCTGGCCGGAAGTCTGGGATATGAATGCACAGATCCCGAATCCGCATCTGATCTACCCGGGCGATGTGATCTATCTGGTCTGGGAAAATGGTCAGCCGAAGCTTAAAGTCCGCCGGGGTATGCGTAAGCTGAGCCCTACCGCTCGGGCACAACCGTTAGATCGGGCAATACCGGCGATTCCGCTCAAAGATATTCTGAGCTTTCTGGAAGAGACCCGGGTCATAGACCAGAGCCTGTTCAAGAAAGCACCTTACGTGCTGGCAGGTAAGAACCAGCGCCTGATCGCCGGTGCCGGTGACCGTATCTATGCCCGAGGCAGTTTGCTGGAAGATCTGCGTCGCCAGGCGGTCTACCGTGCGACCAATGAATACGTTGACCCTGAGACCCAGGAAGATCTGGGTTATGAGCTGACGAAAGTATCTGACGTCACTGTGGTTGATGAAAATGATGATGTGGTCAGTCTGACGGTTAACCGTTCGGTGCTGGAAACCCGCACCTTGGATCGGGTGATCCCGGCAGAAGAGCAGCGGATACAGTCGGTGTTCTATCCAAAACCGTCTCCCGAAGCGCTTACCGGTAAGATTCTTTCTGTATTGGGTGCGGTGAATGACGGTGGACAGTTTGATGTGGTCGCGCTCAACCGTGGTGTCCGCGAAGGGTTAGAGCCGGGGCACGTATTTGCGATCTATCGTACCGGTGAGATGGTGGTTGATCCGATTACAAAAGAGAAACTGCAATTACCGGCGGAACGTTCGGGTCTGATGATGGTGTTCAAAACCTTCGAAAAAGTCTCCTACGGCCTGATTATGATGAGCTCCAACGTGGTGTCTGTCGGCGATGAAATTCGCGAACCTTAACGGGTGACAGATAGCGCTTAAATGAATACGCGCGGGTTGGATGACCCGCGTATTTACCAATATAAGGTACCAATACAAGGAAGTGATAAGATGCAAAGTGATCCGATGGATTGGGTCGCCGTGGCTGCATTGCCCCGCGTGGGTGCAACGGCGTTTCTGCGTTTACTCGACAATGGCTGGTCGCCACATCGCATTGTGCGCGCCAGTGAAGATGAGTGGCAGTGGCTGGGCTTGAACCTGTTGGCCCGCCAGAACCTGCAGGCGCTTAAGCAAGGCCGCGGCCCGCTGAAAGAGATCCAGAATAATGTCCGTGACTGGTTAAAGCAGCCGGATACCCACCTGCTGACACTAGACAGTGACCACTACCCCGCCCTGCTGAAAACCATTGCTGATCCGCCGCCACTGCTTTATGTGCGCGGGGCGCTTGATCAGTTGCACCTGCCACAAATCGCCATGGTCGGTAGCCGCAGCGCCAGTCGTGCGGGTGTTCAGCATGCCTCTGAATTTTCTGCGGCGCTGACGCGCGCCGGTTTCATCGTGACCTCTGGCATGGCGCACGGTATCGATGGTGCTGCACATCAGGCTGCGGTGAACCTGAATAAGCCCACTATCGCGGTATTTGGTACTGGGCCGGATGTGTTGTATCCCGCCCGACACCGTATTCTGGCCAGTCAGATTCTGGAAACAGGCGGCGCCTGGGTCAGCGAACTGCCGCCGGGTACCAGCCCGTTGGGTCACAATTTTCCGCGCCGTAACCGCATTATCAGTGGCTTGAGCGCCGGTGTGCTGGTGGTTGAGGCCGCGCCGCGCAGTGGCTCACTGATCACTGCCCGACAGGCGTTAGAGCAAGGCAGAGATGTGTTTGCCCTGCCCGGAGCTTTGAATAATCCACTCAGTCAGGGTTGCCATAAATTGATCCGAGAGGGTGGCCAGCTAGTATCGTCGGTAGAGCATATTCTCGAGCAATTGGCACCGATGCTGGGTGCCTATGCCGTGGAGGATGCCCCGGTCGCTGAGCCGAAGACCTTGCCGACATTGAGTACACAGGAAAATAATCTGTTGCAGGCGCTGGGTTTTGAGCACGTCAGCATGGATCAGTTGGTGGCGCTGACCGGCATTTCTGTGGCCGATCTCAATGTCTTGCTGATCTCGCTAGAACTGAAAGGTGTGATCGAAAACAGCGGCGACGGCTACAGTCGTATTTAGTGCGGCAATGTGTGGAGTGAATTGCTTAGAAAAAGTAAGGAATTAATTTGCTGCACGCTAAGGTTATAGATGGTTTGGAATGTATGAAAAACTGGCATAAGGCAGGCTTGCAAGCAGGACGTTGAACGTTTAGTGTTCACTGTTTTCCGTTAATATTGAACGCCGAGAGCAAAATGTCTAAACCATTTATTGCCATTCTGATGGGTTCCGATTCCGATCTGCCTATCATGAAAACTGCCGTTGAAACGCTGAAATCCCTGAACGTTGACTGTGAAGTTAAAGTGAGCTCTGCTCACCGTACTCCGGTACAGACTCACGACTACGTAAAAGACGCTGACGCGCGTGGCGCTGTTGCCTTCATCTGTGCTGCAGGTATGGCGGCTCATTTGGCGGGTGCTGTTGCTGCAAACACCACTAAGCCAGTGATTGGTGTACCAATCAACTCTTCTCTGGATGGTCTGGACGCACTGCTGTCTACTGTTCAGATGCCAGGTGGCATTCCAGTTGCAACCGTTGCTATCGGTAAAGCAGGCGCGAAAAACGCAGCTTACCTGGCTGCTCAGATCATGGCCGTTGGCGATGCAGATCTGGCTCAGCGTCTGAAAGACGAGCGTCAGGCAAACACCGATGCAGTGATCGCAAAAGACGCTGCTCTGCAGGAAAAACTGAAGAACGGTGAGCTGTAAGACAGCGATGAACTGGTGGCATATTCACCAGTCTGTTCGGGCGATGCGCCAAGGCGGCGTCATCGCCTATCCTACCGAGGCGGTCTGGGGCTTGGGATGTGATCCCTTTAATGAAGAAGCTCTGGAACGTTTGCTGTACCTCAAAAGTCGCCCGCGTCATAAAGGTGTGATCCTGATCGCCGCCTCTGTGGCTCAGGTTGAACCTCTCTTGCGTCACCTTGACCCTGCCCAGCGGCAGCGTGTTGAAGCGACCTGGCCAGGCCCCGTTACCTGGTTACTCCCCGATCCTGATCATCTGATTCCCGAATGGGTTAAAGGTAAACACAGCAGCGTTGCTGTGCGCGTCTCTGCGCATCCGGTGGTCCAGACGTTGTGTAACAGTTTTGGTGGACCTATCGTTTCCACTTCGGCCAATCCTGCAGGCGCCCAGCCCGCCAAGGATCTGCTGCGAGTGAACCTATACTTCGCAAACCGGGTTGATGCGGTGATGCCGGGCCCTCTGGGCGATCTGGATCAGCCAACCCAGATTCGCGACCTGATCACCGAAGCCGTGATCAGAACCTGATTTTAATCCTACATTTCCAAGGAGTTAGCCATGTCAGCACCTGACATCGGAGCTGTTAAAGAATATCTCATGTCCTTGCAGGACAATATTTGTCAGGCGCTTGAGCAGGCGGATGGTGACGGCCGTTTTACTGAGGACTCCTGGGATCGGGACGCAGGTGGCGGTGGTCGTACCCGAGTGCTGGCCAACGGTACTGTGATCGAAAAAGGCGGCGTGAACTTCTCCCACGTATTTGGCGATAAATTGCCGGGCTCTGCAACCGCGCACCGTCCAGAACTGGCGGGTCGCAGTTTTCAGGCGATGGGTGTGTCGCTGGTGATTCATCCGCACAACCCCTATGTACCGACTTCACATGCTAACGTCCGTTTCTTTATTGCGGAGAAAGAAGGTGAAGATCCGGTGTGGTGGTTTGGTGGTGGTTTCGATCTAACACCGTATTACGGCAATGACGATGATTGCCGCCACTGGCATCAGACGGCAAAAGACGCCTGTGACCCCTTTGGTGAAGAGATCTATCCGCGCTTTAAACAGTGGTGTGATGATTACTTCTACCTCAAGCACCGTGACGAACCGCGTGGTGTTGGCGGTCTGTTCTTTGACGACCTGAATGAGCTGGGCTTTGATGATAGCTTTGCGTTGATGCAGTCAATCGGTAATGCGTACGTGCCGGCAATTGTTCCGATCATCGAAAAACGTAAAGATGCCGAGTTTGGTGAGCAGCAGCGTGATTTCCAGCTGCA
>JAGSHA010000215.1 GCA_023954795.1 Oceanospirillaceae bacterium
CATCAGAAGGCAGCAACTGAAGCGTTTCAGGATAAGCCTCATCCAGATACTCACACATCGTGAGCGACTGGTTCAGCATTTCTCCGTTATCGTCCAGAGATGGCACCAAACCCTGAGGGTTACGCGCCAGATTCTCTTCACCACGTTGTTCCGACTTCAACAGGTTCACAGGCACCTGTTCGTAAGCCAAGCCTTTCAGGTTCAAGGCAATACGGACGCGATACGCTGCAGAGGAGCGACAGTAATCGTAAAGAATCATTTTAGAAGTCCCTAAATGAATCCATACCGCTCTCAGAACAGGTCCTGAAAGCGGCGTGATAATGTCCTAACCAGACAATTAAGCCTTAGCAGGCAGTACAGTACCGACAACTTCACCAAAACCGATGCGTGCTGCGCCTTCTTTCTGGCAATGTCCACGCATGATCACGGCATCACCGTCTTCAAGGAAGGTACGGGTTTCACCGTTCGCCAGTGTGATTGCCTGCTTGCCACCCAGAGACAGCTCCAGCATGGAACCGGCTTCGTCATGAGTAGGGCCGGACTGTGTACCGGAACCGAAGAAGTCACCCGGCTTCATGTTACAACCGTTCACCGTGTGGTGAGCGACCATCTGAGCAACTGTCCAGTATGAGTGTACGAAGCTGGATTCAGACAGCTTGGCAGCGCCCTGACCTTCCGCACGCATCTTGTCGGATTCCAGCAATACTTCCAGCTGGATGTCGATTGCACCTTCAGAACGGTTGGTTTCAGATTCCAGGTACGGCAGTGGCTGTGGATCAGCTTCGTCACGTGACCACGCTGTACGATACGGCGCCAGCGCTTCAGTGGTTACAATCCACGGAGATACGGTAGACGCGAAGTTTTTCGCCAGGAATGGACCCAGTGGCTGATATTCCCACGCCTGAATGTCACGCGCAGACCAGTCATTAAACAGGCACAGACCAAATACGTGATCGTCAGCACTGTCCAGTGCAATCGTGTCACCCAGATCGGTGCCCTTACCGATGTAGATACCCATCTCCAACTCGTAATCCAGACGCTTACATGGACCAAAGCTTGGCTCTGCTGCATCAGGCGCTTTTGTCTGGCCTTTCGGACGATGGAAGCTCTGACCGGATACGTCGATAGATGAAGAGCGACCGTGGTAACCGATTGGCACCCACTTGTAGTTTGGCAGCAATGGGTTATCAGGACGGAACAGTGAACCCACGGTCGTTGCGTGGAATACTGAGGTGTAGAAGTCGGTGTAGTCACCGATAGTGCATGGCAGATCATATTCAGCATCCGCCTGAGCTACCAGACAAGCGCTCAGCTGTGCTTCAGCATCAGAGCCGCTGCGCAGAGCCTGGGACAGAGCCAGACGCAGTGCAGACCAGGCTTCTTTACCCATACCCATAAAATCGTTCAAACGCGGCGCCGCACAGGCCTCCGCTGCAGTCTGCGCCAGACCGGAAAAAACGCCGGTCGCTTTGGCTGCTGCGAGGTCCACAATCTGATCACCGATTGCCACACCACCACGGAATGCTTCATCGCTACCCTGACGACGGAACGCCGCGAATGGCAGGTTCTGGATTGGGAAATCACACTGGGCATCGTTTGCAGATGCAACCCAGCTGGTGAGGTTTAGATCATGAGTCTCGTTCAGTGCAGGCATTCTGCCTTCCTCCATAATTCTCGCCGTAAAGACGTATCTGACACCTTTTCCTGCATAACAGGAGCGGTTTTCGTTAACCTTTTTCGGGGCCAGATCACCCTAGCATAAAAACAGTAAAGGCCCACCTTTAAAAATTGCACAAGAACGTTGCGTAAGTCGCTGTTCTTATACCATTTTGCCGGTGAGCCTGAGTATTGCGTTATTTAACGCTTATTGTGCAGGAATGTGCTTGCGTGCAGACTGCATCGCTTCGGACAGCACTTCCTGATCACCGATATGGTTGCTTAGCAGCAGAATCAGTCGTGCATTCACATCGACGCTCTGCTCATCGGTCAAATCACGATGAAGATCTGTCAGTTCCTGATAGAAATCATCTGGACGCGGCAGATTTGGCTCGGTAATAAGTTTAGTCATTGTCATCTCTCTTTCTTATTGTCCGTTACTTAGCCAGCGCTTTGTTTTGCGCTGCAACTACCGCTGCTTTATCAAAGCTGCGCATACGTGCTGTTACCAACTGGTCAGGACGCATCAGATAGAAGGTACCGCCCTTCGCATCCAAACGCTCTTTCACCACACCCACGGAATCGATCAGCAGCTCTACGCCTTCTGGCAGCGCGATATCCATGTCATGGCTGGCAACGATGTATGACTTAACCGGCACAGCCTGTTGCGCCAACTCACCCAGTTGAGCCACCGCTTCAGCGGTCAGATCACTGCGGCTATCAACAAACAACATGCCATTGAACACGTTGCCCAGCGCACCCAGCAGGAAGCTGTCTTCACCGTTACGCTTCACCGGACCGTCAGTACAAGGCGCACCGACAACCACTTTACAATTAAAGCTGCCATCATCTTCGGTGTTCAGAGAGGACTCTGTCAGGAAAGGCGGCACGGACAAGCGACCACTGTTTACCAACGGACGTGCGAAGGTGTAGTCTTTTGCCAGCCACAGGACAGCATCGCGGAACGCACGGTTCGCACCGTTTTTCGGCGTGATGAAGTCAGTACTGCGGGTGGAGTTCAGGATGTTCTCGTCTGCGGCGAAAACACGCTCTTCAGAGTACGTATCCAGCAGGCTGTCATCAGCCTGACCGTTCATTACGGCCTGCAGTTTCCACGTCAGGTTATCGATATCTTCGATACCGGAGTTCGCACCACGTGCACCGAAAGGAGACACCTGATGAGCCGCATCGCCAGCGAAGAAGATACGACCGTGACGGAAATCATCCATACGGCGGCAGGTAAAGCTATATACAGACGCCCATTCCAGTTCAAACTCAACATCTTCACCCAAAAACGCTTTAACACGCGGGATAATGTTTTCAGGCTTCTTCTCTTCTTCCGGATCAGCATCCCAACCCAGGTCGAAGTCGATACGCCATACGTTGTCTGCCTGACGGTGTAGCAGAGTAGACTGACCTTCATGGAACGGAGGGTTGAACCAGAACCAGCGCTCTGGTGGGAATTTCTTCGGATCCATTACAACATCAGCAATCAGGAAGCGATCCTGGAAAACCTGACCTTTGGATTCCAGACCACATGCAGCACGGGTTTTGGAACCCGCACCGTCACAGGCAATGATGTAATCCGCTTTCAGCGTGTACTCGCCTTCCGGGGTCTCTACAGTCAGAGTGACTTCGTCGCCGTTCTGCTCAACACCGGTGACTTTGTTTTTCCAGCGCAGATCAGCTTTTTCCAGCTCGTTCACGCGATCAACGTAGTACTCTTCCAGGTAGTACTGCTGCAGATTGATGAAACCCGGACGACGGTGGTGCTCTTCAGGCAGCATATTGAAGCTGTAAATCTGCTCACTTTCGAAGAACACTTTACCCACATTCCAGGTTACGCCTTTATCAACGCAACGCTGACCCACACCCAGGCGGTCGGAAATATCGAGGAAACGTTTTGCGTAGCAAACCGCACGAGAACCAACACTTACGGTGTTGTTATCGTCCAGTACAACAACAGGGATGTCGTGAATTGCAAGATCAATTGCAGCAGCCAGACCCATCGGGCCTGCACCGATCACGACCACTGGGTGTTTTACCGGCTGTGCAGCGTCTTGGTCTGCAGAGCGGATATAATCGAACTCAGGAAAGGTGTATGTGTTAAGCATCGCTTGGCACTCGTATTATTGTTATGGGACCTGCTGACAACTCCCCCTAAACCCTCTCAGGACCTGTCAGCAGATTCCTTAATTTTTAGCGTTTGGAATCGCG
The DNA here is from genome assembly GCA_023954795.1 of Oceanospirillaceae bacterium. Taxonomy (GTDB): domain Bacteria; phylum Pseudomonadota; class Gammaproteobacteria; order Pseudomonadales; family Balneatricaceae; genus Pontibacterium. The sequence continues at coordinate 3,874 of JAGSHA010000215.1, forward strand.
CTTAGTACGGTGTCCAAGATAGCGGATTTAGGGCGGGCGATAATCCCTCTCACGAGCACAAAATTATTTCTTCAGGGGAAATAAAGCCGGTAACAGAAAGCGCCCTAAAAACAATCAACCTCCTTATATTTCAATAAGATACAATGTCTTTGAGCGTATTTCACCGCGGTACTTATAGTACGAATCACATGTCAGATATGGAAATCTTTTGCCAATTGTTCAGCAATAGACTCAATCTTGCGGCCATTGCTGCTGCAAATTTTGCTCCAGCCATGCCTGAAAGAACTCGATAAACGCACTGACTTTAGGTGAGATATATTTGCGATCCGGATAAACCGCAAAAATTGATAGCTTTTCGGGCTCGTATTGCGGAAATACCCGCACCAGATCGCCCGACTCAACAAAGCGCGCAATCACAAAATAGGCAAGATTAGCGATCCCTCGATTTGCCAGAACGGTCTCCCGAACCACCAGACTGTTGTTGGCTTTTACATCACCGTCCACTTGCACCGTACAACGCCGCCCTTCCCGCTCCAGTGACCACTGGTTCGCATTAGAAGCATGCACAAAGACTAAACAGTTATGCTTCTTGAGATCCTCTGCACACTCGGGTGTCCCGTTTGCTTCCAGATACTCAGGCGTCGCACAGATAAACATCGGCACTTTGGAGATTTCACGTGCAATCAAACTGGAATCGGGCAACTGCGGATCCGCAATACGGATGGCAAGATCAAAACCATCGCGCACCAAGTCAGGTGCCCGATCATCCAGCGTGACATCAACCTGAATATCCGGGTAGGCCTCCATAAAGGCAGGAATCGCTTTAGCCAGCTGCATCTGACCAAAGGTCATGTTGCAGTAGATTCGCAACACGCCCCGCGGTTGCCCCTGCAACTGAGACACGAGGTTTTCCGCTTCTTCTACCTGGCTGATGATCTTCTGACATTTTTCGTAATAAGCCGCCCCTACCTCAGTGACACTTAGACGGCGCGTAGTTCGCTGCAATAGTCGTGCACCGATATGCTGTTCCAGATGAGAGATCTGTTTACTGACCGAAGAGCTGGAGATACCCATCTCCTCTGCGGCCAGCGAGAAACTTTTAAGATCCACAACCCGCACGTAAATATTCATGGCAGACAACACGTCCATAACGTCTCCTACTCCTGCATCTGAAGCCAGATTTCACACTAGCAGCGGCCAACCGGCTAAACAAGGGATAAAGCACCACAAACGCCCCAATATAGCGCACTGAACTTGCGGCACCTTATAAATAGAAAAACGGCGCTGGGTTTGCACCTCAGCACCGTTTTTAGGTCGGATCGCCTGTCACGCAGGACAGCTACCGCTCAATATTATCGTGCCACACGAACAAGCAAGTGGCAGACAACTGTCAGGATATTAGTCCTGCAGCTTGTCCCATACTTCCTGATCGCGCTCATCAGTCCAGATGCGCGGCCAGTCAACACCGTCAAACTCATCCCACAGACGCTGAACGTCGAATGGCAGGCAGTGTTCAAAGATCGGCCACATGCCAAACTTAGGCGCCAGGTGATCACGAGTAGACTCAAATGCTTCTTTAACCGTACCGCCATTCTTGTGAACTTCACCGACTTTCTCGATCATGCCGGTCAGGAAGCCACGTGTCTGTTCGATCGCCGCATCCACTTCATCACGACCGCGTGCAACCGCACCACGACCGCCAACCAGAACTTCTGCTTCGTACGCCTTAACTTTGTCCAGCGTCTCAGTAGACCAGTCAAAGTGGAACGCATCACCGGTGTACAGTGCAGCGGCAGCTTCTACCAGATCACCTGCGAACAGAACTTTCTGTTTAGGAATCCAGGCAACGATGTCACCTGCAGTGTGGCCGCGACCACAGTATTCCAGTACCAGGTTACCGCGATCACCACCCAGAGGAATCTCCAGACGATCATTGAACACGATGTCAGGGTGAGTCAGACCTTTGATGCCGTCTGGTTCACGGAACAAGCGAGGCATACGACCAAACTCAGACGCCCA
>JAGSHA010000394.1 GCA_023954795.1 Oceanospirillaceae bacterium
CTGAAGTTCATCGTTGAATACGATATGCACGACGTAGCAGGCGCTGAAACTGATCAGATCGCTGTAGGTGCTTCCCTGAGCTGGTAATCCAGCCCTTTTAAAAAGCACACCCTTGCCGTAGCTTCTGTCCCCCTTCCTTGAAGCTACGGCTTTTCTTGTTATGGCCACAAATACCAATCCTGACCATACTGGTCTCAGAGTTCCCGGCACGTTGGTGCTAACGGCACTTCAGCCATCCTCCTAGCCTCAAGAACACATCATTTTTTGAGCTGGAACCTCTTATGTTTGGACTGCAACTGGATCTGCCCCTCTGGCAACTGTTACCCGCCATCGCCATCATACTCGGGGCCGCCGTACTGCGCGGTTATAGCGGTTTTGGTTTTTCCTCACTGACCGTGACCAGTCTTGCACTGTTTATGCCGCCCAAAATGGTAGTGCCTACTATTTTTATGCTGGAGATCGCTGCCAGTATTCACTTGCTGCCGGGCGTATTTCGTCAGGTGGATCGCAAATTGTTAGGGCAGCTGTTAGTCGGAACACTCATCTGTACACCGATTGGCGTCTGGCTGCTGACCCATCTGCCGGAAGCCCATACCCGATTGATGATCTGCCTGATGGTGCTCGCATGCGCAATTCTATTGCTGCTGGGTTTTGAACAGAAAAATGCGAACCCACGCCTGCCGCTGGCCACAGGTTTTGTCTCTGGATTAGCCAACGGGGCGGCTGCTATCGGTGGATTACCGGTTGTGTTGATGATGCTTTATACCCAGATGTCACCGATTGCTACACGCGCAACGCTGGTTGCTTTTTTTGCCTTCACTGACATTTACGCGTTGATCTGGACCGGTCATCAGAACCTGTTAACGGACGAAGTGATCACTCTGGGCATCGTCTTTCTGGTTCCGATGGTTATAGGCTTGAGTGTGGGTCGGTTCCTGTTCAAACGGTCAGGCCAAAAGAGCTTTCGTAACCTGGCGCTGGTGTTACTGATCTCTGTATCGGTCATCGGGCTAGCCCGCTCGGGGTATCAGATGATGGGGGGAGCTTAGCTCCCCTGGACAAGCACTTGAACAAGCACCTGTGTTGCAGTGTTACTTTGAGTGCCCCATGACGTTATTCATACTCACCAGCACATCCAATGTAATCTCTTCAAACGTGAGCACCCTCCCACCTTGTGATGCTGCAAACGCATCCGCATCCGCCTTTTTGGCAAAGCTGGCTAAGGTAGGTCCCATCGCGCCTTTTTTACCGTGACCAATCACATAGAAGGCTTTTTTCGCATCGATATAGGTATCTTCCTCAGGATGCCCCCAAGGGGTTACTGCCATATCGTGAACGAACGCCTGCTGGATGTTGTGCTGGTTTTCCGGATCAACCACAAAGGCAAACATATCCCGCGTGGAACAGAACTTCATATTGCCCTTGATCCCACGGGAATAAAGCTGACCTTTAGGGCCGGGGTAATTGGTGATGATCATGCCACACAGATGGCACTCGTCACTGCTTTCAATGGCAACGGCCTGCTGCACCATCGCGGTCTTTTTATCTTCCTCGCCGCAACCGGAGAGCAGTCCCAGAGGCAGTATCATGAATAAGATGCAAAATAGGCGTTTCATACTAATCCCTCTGGTTACAGGCCACGGCGATTAAAGATCGCCATCGCCAGCGTGACGGGCAGTGCCAGCCATACCAACAAACCACCAAACAGTGATACGGTTGAAAATTGAGTTTGCTGGGCGATCGCCATCAAACCGGTCAGGTTCTGATCCGCAAAATAGGTGATATTCACTAAGCGGAAAATATCCGTTGGGTTCAGCAACAACAGGTACGGGAACAAAGTTTCATCCACGTTGCCCTGTGTTCCCACCAGCATCCCCAACAAGCCCAGATCAAACACCAGCACAAAGAGAAACCAAACGATCAGCGCGATGCCGGCGGCTTTGGATTTTTCCGAGACGGAGGCACTGATGACATACGCTATCGCAATAAAGATCCAGCCCAGTAACATCGCGGAGAAGATAAACACCGCGTAAGGGCCAAACAGCTCGCTCCAACTGGTGGTATCAGAGAAGGCCCCCATCATCAGCGCCGAGGAACCAAACCCGACCAGTGTGGAAAATGCCATCACCGCGCCTTGCCCCATCATCTTGCCCAACAGGAGCTGCCAGCGGGACAGCGGATAAGTCATAAGCAACAGCAAGGTACCGTTTTCATCCTCACCGACAATGCCATCATACGCCAGCATCAGGGCGATCAGCGGAATGATAAATACCGCCAGACTGGCAAGACTGACGATGGTGGATGACAACGAGGTAAACCCGACCTTACCGGCTGCTGCTGCACCAAAGTAGGCCAGTCCAATCGCCAGTACAGAGAAGATAATGCAGATCGACAGCACCCAGCGGTTACGCAGGCCATCGTGAAACTCTTTGTTCGCAACCGTAAAAATAGCACTCATCGGGTAGCCTCCTGACGAACATCATGCTGACCATGAGACTCAATAAAGTGGGTGTAGAGATCCTCTAGCGAGGGCAGATGCACATCCATATTTTCCAAACCCGGCAAACCGATCAACTGCTGCATGGTACTCATCTTATCCTGCAGGGCGACCTCCATACGGGTACCGGTTTCATCCTGTTGCGCATGAGGCACCAGATGATCAGGCAACGTCAGATTGCCTTGCAGATGGAAGGTCGCGGGCAGATCCGCCTGATGGCGCAGGTCGTTAACACTCCCCTCAGCCAGTAGCTTACCCCGTCCCAGAATCAGCGCCCGGTCGATATACTTCTCAACGCCCGGTAATACATGGGAGCAAAGAATCACCGTACAGCCCTGTGCTTTCAGCTGCTCGATACGACGGTAAAAATCCTGCGTCGCAATCGGGTCCAAACCCACCGTTGGCTCATCCAGCAGCAGTAATTTAGGTTCACCCAATAACGCCTGTGCTAAACCCAGACGCTGACGCATCCCTTTGGAATAGGTTTTGACCCGGCGATGACCTGCCTGACTCAAACCGACCTGTTCCAACAAACTCAAACAGCTCTTTTTTGAAACACCTTTCAGACGGGCAAAATACTGCAACACTTCCAGACCGGTGAGTTGATCGTAGAAGCTGACATTTTCCTGCAGAAAGCCCAGTTTACGGCGCAGGTTACGCGCTTCCGACTGGGTCGGATCTTCGCCAAACACTTTAACCTGTCCTGCGGTCGCACCGATCAAACCCAGAATCAGTTTGATCGTGGTGGTTTTGCCGGCACCGTTATGACCAAACAGGCCCAGCACTTCACCCTGCTGCAATTTTAGATCCAGCTGATGCAGAGCGGTGACGCCTTGGTAGGATTTTTCAACCTGCTGCAATTCAACAATATTCATATTAATTCTCAGCTACCTGCCCTTCTGCTGCGCCCATGGCACTGTTGGAAGGACCTAACAATTCGGGAACCGCCATCAACGGATGACTGTCCACTACGCCGGGAGATTTCAACACCGGAAACTGGCGCTGCACCCAGCGCA
>JAGSHA010000264.1 GCA_023954795.1 Oceanospirillaceae bacterium
GGAACTGAGTCAGAATCAGCTGCGCAAATTCTGTCAGAAACAGTTCCTCTCTTACATGCGAATGCGAGAGTGGCGGGATATCCATCGCCAGCTTCATTTGATCTGTAAGCAATTGGGGTATAAGGAAACTAAAGACGAATCGGACTACGCATCGATCCATAAGTCTCTGCTTTCTGGTTTGTTAAGTCAGATGGGCTTTAAACAGGAAAACAAAGAGTATCTGGGATCAAGGAATAAGAAATTCCATATCTTTCCTGGCTCGATGTTATTCAAAAAGTCCCCTAAGTGGATTATGGCCGCCGAGCTGGTGGAAACCTCCAAGCTATATGCGCGGATGGTTGCCCGCATTGAGCCAGAATGGGCAGAAGCGTTGGCCAAGCATCTGGTAAAGCGCAGCTACCTAGAGCCGCATTGGGAGAAAAAGCGTGCACAAGTTGTTGCTTTGGAACAGGTGACACTTTATGGCCTGATCATCATTCCAAAGCGAACGATCCATTACGGCAAAATAGAACCTGAGCAGTCACACGAAATTTTTATTCGTCAGGCGTTGGTTGAAGGCGAGTTTGTCACTAAAGGGAAGTTTCTCGCACACAACCGAGCTCTGCTTGAAGGTATTGAGGCACTTGAAGCGAAATCCCGCCGCAGAGATCTGTTGGTGGACGAAGAATCGCTTTATCAGTTCTATCACGCGCGCATGGAAGAGCTTGGTGGAGAGGGTGTCGTTAACGGTGCGGGTTTTGAGCATTGGCGAAACACGGTCGAGCATCAGCAACCCGATGCGTTGCTGATGAAGGAAGAAGATCTGCTTCAGCGCTCAACCGATCATGTCACCGCTGGACAGTATCCGGATCATCTGCCGATGGAAGGGATTAAGCTGAAGCTGGCTTATCACTTTGAGCCGGGGGCTAAGGATGATGGCGTTACCTTAAGCACACCAATGGCGCTGTTAAATCAGCTGCCGACGACCCGTCTTGAGTGGCTGGTCCCAGGCATGTTGCGGGATAAATGTATTGCCATTATGAAAGGATTGCCGAAGCAGATTCGCAAGAATTTTGTGCCGATTCCTGATTATGTCGACGCTGCGCTTGAGCAGATCAGTTTTGGCGAAGGAGATCTGTATGAGGCGCTGGCACTGCAACTGAAGCGCAGGACCGGAGTCGCAGTTGATCCTGATGCGCTGCGCGCAGTGCAGTTGGAAAAGCATTTTCAGGTCAATCTGCAGGTGTTGAGTGAGAAGGGTAAGGTTCAGGGTGAATCACGAGACCTACAAAACCTACAGCATCAGTTTGCTGATAAAGTCTCCGCTGCATTGAAACGCGGTCCTGGTGAAAAGTGGGGTCGCGATGGGATTACAAAATGGGATTTTGGTGAGTTACAGGAGAGCATCCATCTTCGTCAGGCGGGTGGTATCGAGGTCGAAGCTTATCCCGCAATGATGGATAAAGGTGATTCGGTTTCGCTCTCTGTCGTGACCCACAAAGCGGATGCAGATGCGCTCTCTATAATGGGTGTCGTGCGACTGGCTATTATCGCGTTGAGCGAACAGGTGCGTTATGCACGCAAGCAGCTGCCGGATGTCGATCGTAGCGTCATGCTCGTGGGAAAGGTGCTGGATAAGCGATCCCTGCAGGACCAGTGTATACAGCAAGCGGTTCGACATTTAATGGGATTGGATGAGTCCTTGCCGAGGAATGAGCAGGACTTTAAGCAGCGCTTGGAAAGTAGCCGTGCGCAACTGGTTGATCAGGCTGTTATCGTCGCGCGTTTTGTTTTCGAATGTCATAAACATTACCACGAAATTCAGAAACAACTTAAGGGACGAATGGACCTTGCTGAAGTGGCTGTATTGAATGATATAAAAATGCAGCTGGGTGCATTGATTGATAGTACATATATATCAAATCATAGCTGGCGGAGGCTGCAAAATTACCCTCGTTACTTGAAAGCAATTGGTCAACGTTTGGAGAAATTTCGCCGCAACCTTAATCAGGAACGCCTGCTTAGTGATCAATTGGGTGCCTACTGGGCGGGGTACCAAAGTCGTGTAGAGCAACACAAAAAGAACGGCGTTGCTGATCCTGAACTCCAACACTTTAGGTGGATGCTGGAGGAATACCGAGTATCTCTTTTTGCCCAGCAGCTGGGCACTGAATACCCTGTATCTGACAAAAGAATACGCCAGCAGTGGCAGAAAGTACTGGTTTGACTCAGGTCAATGGTCGACCTTTGTTGTATGCAATTAGTAGGGTCTAGATGGTTGCAGTAGTGTTAAGGGTATGCTGTAATGCGAAAAATTTGGGTAAACATACCCTCTGAGTAAGTCAGTATTTACCAATTAGCGATCAGAGAATCGCTGGCAGATACCTTATTTAGATGAGATAAAGATATGATTATTCAAATAAATTAATAAGCTCCATAAATGGTGCTAAAATTTATTTGAATGAAAAAAGATTTGTAGTATTTTCTAGACGTGCCAGTCATAAGGCGCGCAAAGAAAAACAAAAACACTAAATTCACTACTAGTATGTTGAAAATTGAAGGGGAAATGTTGATGAAAAAATCTATTATCGCTCTGGCGGTAGCTGGTGCTCTGACTGCTCCAATCGCTGCTCAAGCTGACGCAACTCTGTACGGTTCTCTGCGTATCAACCTGAGCAACTACGACAGCACTGGTCTGGACGTATCCGATAACTCTTCCCGTATCGGTATCAAAGGTTCTTCTGAGCTGTTCTCCGGCGCGAAAGCTATCTTCCAGTACGAGCAGTTCGTAAGCACTGAAACTGGTGCTCTTGGCGGCGGTCGTCTGGCTAGCCTGGGTGTAACAGGTGACTTCGGTACAGTTAACACTGGTCGTCAGTGGGCTCCATTCGCAATCTGGACTGTTTTCCCAACTGATATCCTGGTAAACAGCGATAACTCTGGTTCTACTGGTTACGCTCCAGGTCTGCACCGTCTGTCTAACACCATTGCATACATCTCACCTGCAATGAGCGGCTTCACTTTCGCTGGTGTTGTAGTTGCTGGTGGCGACGCTGAAGGTACTGACGATGTTGATGCTTACAACCTGGCTGTTAAGTACTCCGTAGACGGCCTGACTCTGGCTGCATCTACTATCGGTCTGGAAAACACAACTGATCAGAGCGTTAACTCTTTCGCTGCATCTTACAAAACTGGTGGCGCATACATCGCTGCTCGTTTCCAGCAGGATGAGCGTAACGGCGCTAACGAAGACGCTTACGAAGTAGCTGGTTCATACACTATGGACAACACTACTATCGCAGCTAACTACATGGACGACGACAACGCTGCTGATGAGCGTTACTCTCTGGAAGTTTCCCAGAAGCTGGGTAAAGCAGCTAAAGCGTTTGTCGGTTACTACGACAAAGGCGCTGACGACAGCCTGGCTGTTGGTTACCGCGTAGACTTCTAATATTTATTATTAGATAGCTACGATAAGAGGGCTCCCACTATGGGGGCCCTTTTTCGTTTTAGGTTTTATTTTTCTTCTGGAAAGATAGGGCTACAATGAAGCCTTGTTGAAGTGAAAAGGATAAAAGCGTGAGCAAACGTTTTGTGGCGGTATTAGTTTCAGGATTGATCATGACGAGTCCAGTGGCACTGGCGGATGGTCATGAGATCGATCCTTGGGAAGGTTATAATCGTGCGATGTTCAGTTTTAACGAAAGGCTGGATAAATACGCGCTGAAACCGATTACTCTCGGCTATAAGGCTGTTACGCCTGATCTGGTAGAAACAGGTGTGTCCAATTTCTTTGATAATATTTCTGATGTTGGCAGTCTGTTAAATAATGTACTTCAGACAAAGTTTGAATCAGCGGGCGAAGATTTAGCTCGTGTGTCCTTTAATACAACGTTTGGATTGGGCGGTGTATTGGATGTGGCAACGTCAATGGGTATTGAAGAGCATAAAGAAGATTTTGGCCAAACCCTTGGGTATTGGGGTATGGAACCAGGTCCTTATGTTGTTTTGCCCTTATTTGGCCCTTCGAATGTGCGTGATACGGGTGGGTTGATTGTCGATTCGATCACTTCGCCTATTTCAAATATCGAAGACGATTCGGCCCGGTATGCTGTTATTGGTTTGCAGGTTATCGATACTCGCTCTGGCTTGTTGGAAGCTGAAAAGCTTATTACGGGTGATCGATATACCTTTATCCGTGATGCCTATATGCAGCGTCGTGAGTTCTCGATCAATGATGGTCAGTCAGAAGACTACGATGACGAAAATTTTTAAGTCGGTTGTGGCTTATTGCATGTTGCTAGCATTAGGTTTAACTTGTTGACTCATGGATCGCAAGCGCCTGCCTTGGGGTGATTTATGAGTCACACCACTCAAAAAATACTGATTGTTGATCATTCAACGGCACTAATCGATCGTATTTTTGATCTGTTGAATGAGTCCTCAATACTAGACCTAAGAGTATCAACCAGCTTTTCATTGTCTGATGCAAAGGAGAAGCTTAGTGATACGGATTTTGCGCTTGTGATCGCTCGGGTCCCCACAGCGAAGCAGTCATTGTGCCATGATCTGATTGAACTCCACTCTCCCAACCCTGTTCTAGTTCTGCTGGATGAGCCTGATGGTAGCGATGTGTTTTCAGCATTGCGCTTAGGTGCCTCTGATGTATTTGATGTGGTCGACGTTGCTCGACACAGTCGGGCATTTTTGGATGCAGTGGAGCGTCTTATGGGATGGGCGCGTACGCTTGAAGAGAATCGGTTTTACCGAGAGGAGCTAGAGCAGAGCCTTTCTGAACTTAAAGCTGATCAGCAGGCTGCGTATCATATACAACGTAATATGATGCCTGCAGAAACCATTGAAATTTGCGGGATTAAGGCTGAGCATCAGATTACCCCTTCGTTATATCTAAGTGGTGACTTTGTTGATGTAGTGCCGGTTGATGACCAGCGTATGGTTTTCTATCTGGCTGATGTCTCAGGGCATGGTGCTTCATCGGCACTGGTGACCGTTCTGTTGAAGAACATGACGCAGA
>JAGSHA010000042.1 GCA_023954795.1 Oceanospirillaceae bacterium
TGCGAAAGCCCAGAAATTGCCGAACGGTGTGGTGCCGAAAACCATGCATAACGAAGGCAACTATATCGCCAGTCTGGGCAACGTTTGCCGTTGGCTAGCGGAGCAGGCTGAGCAGCTGGGCGTTGAGATCTTTCCGGGTTTTGCGGCGAGCGAGATCCTTTACCACGATGACGGTGCTGTAAAAGGCATCGCTACGGGTGATATGGGTATCAGTGAATCCGGTGAGCAGAAAGACAGTTATATGCCGGGTATGGAGCTGCACGCCAAATACACCTTGTTTGCAGAGGGTTGCCGTGGTCATTTAGGCAAAGAGCTGTATGCGAAGTTTGATCTGGATGTCGATGCGGATGCTCAGCATTACGGCATCGGCATCAAAGAGTTGTGGGACTTACCTGTAAAAGAAGGGGAACCGGAGAAACATCAGCCGGGTCTGGTGATACACGGCTCGGGCTGGCCATTGGAGAAAGGCACCAGCGGTGGTTTCTTCCTGTATCACACAGAGAATAATCAGGTGGTGGTTGGGCTGATCGTGGATCTGAACTATGCCAACCCACATGTCAGTCCGTTTGATGAGTTCCAGCGCCTGAAACACCATCCCGTGCTGAAGCAGTATCTGGACGGTGGCAAGCGTGTCTCTTATGGCGCCCGTGCTATCTCCAAAGGTGGCTTCAACGCGCTACCGAAGATGACCTTCCCGGGTGGACTGGTGATTGGCTGTAATGCAGGCACCCTGAACTTTGCCAAGATCAAAGGCACGCATACGGCGATGAAGTCCGGCATGTTGGCAGCAGAAACCGTGTTTGAAGCGATCAGTGAAGGGTGTGAAGGTAGCAAAGAACTGTCGGCATTTACGGATAGCTTTAAAAACTCCTGGTTGTACGATGAGTTATACCGCACTCGTAACTTTGGCCCCGCGATGCATAAATTTGGTCCGATGTTGGGCGGCGCGTTCAACTTTATTGATCAGAATATTTTCGGCGGCAAGCTGCCGATTACCCTGCGAGATAATCATGTCGACTATGCGCAGCTAAAACCAGCGGATCAGTTCAAACCGATTAGTTACCCGAAACCTGACGGTAAACTGAGTTTCGATAAGCTGTCGTCGGTCTTCCTCTCTAACACCAACCATGAAGAAGATCAGCCGTGTCATTTGGTGTTGCGTGATGTTGATCTGCCACTGAGTAAGAACCTGCCGCTCTATGCTGAACCAGCGCAGCGTTACTGTCCTGCTGGGGTATACGAAGTGATGGAAGATGAGCAGGGGCAGCGTTTCCAGATCAATGGTCAGAACTGCCTGCACTGCAAAACCTGTGATATCAAAGACCCCGCGCAAAATATTACGTGGGTGACCCCGGAAGGCGGTGGCGGCCCGAACTATCCGAATATGTAACCTTTCCTTGATTCCATCCAATCTCTTACCGTTGTGAGTTTTCTCACAATCCCTTTGTCAGGCACCGGGAGGTGCCTGAATTTTTACCTAAAGACCCTGTTTCCTAACCGTTCAGACAGTGGGGTTGGCCCTTGCAGGGGAAGTACATGAACACGAATAAAAATATCTTGGTCGCAGCGCCCTACGAACTGTATCGCCGGGGTGTGAAAATCGCGTTGAATGATCGTTGCCGGCGCTCAAATTATCGGATCTATGAAAGTGATTCGTTGGCTGAGAGTTTACCGCGTCGACAGATGGATCTGATCATTCTGGATTCTGCACTCGTTCACCATTGTGGCGTCAGTGCGATGCGACGGACCATCGAAAAAGTTAATACACCGGTGTTGATGTTCGCAGATCAACTGGATCACGAGGCACTCTATCAAGCCCGCCGCATCGGGGCTTCAGGTCTGGTTTCCAATATGGCCAGTTTGCAGGAAATTTCTGAAGTGACAACTGAACTGTTGAACGGTGAAGATCATTGGCCTGACCCGCAAAAAAGGTCGGTTTTGGGATGCTACACAACAGGCCATCAGCAGAACCCGACGCTCACCGAACGTCAGCAAGAGGTGTTGAAGCAGGTAAGAGTTGGGCTTTCGAATAAGCAGATTGCTTATGATCTGAGTATCAGCGAAAGCACCGTTAAATCACATATTTCTGAGATTTTAAGAAAGTTTGATGTGACGACTCGCACACAGCTGATCTCCCGTTTGGGCTGTCGTTAACTCGACGGCTAACGGGATTTGGGTCCGGTAAGACCAGCCTGAATGGTTTCGTTGGTAATGCTAGTGACCAGATGCAGAAAGCTGGTGGCGGCAATATTGGTAATTTCCGGGCGTTGGGTTGCCCAGGGTTTTCCAAAACCCGCGAAGGGCGTTAAGCCTTCCATTGACGCCGAAATAAACAGTGCGACTTGTTCCCGTGATCCTCCAGTCAACGCAGGGTTCAGAATCGAAATCAGGTGGTTCAACACCGCTCTGGCCTTGATGTAGAGTGCATCCATACGTTCAGCGGTGTACTCGTCATGGTTTGCCAGTGCCCAGAGTTCAGGGAAGAAATGGGTGGTTTCCTGAGTGCCAATATCGTCAATGATAAACTTTACAATGGCGACAAACTGATCCTCCGCGGATTCGCCCCTGCTTTGCAGGATCTGATCAAACTCCCAGACATAACCTTCTATCACTTTATCCAGCAAATCCCGCAGTAGGTCCTGCTTGTTAGAGTAGTAATAGTTGAGGTTACCCACACTGATACCCGCACCCGCGGCCACTTTACGTAATGTGAGGTTGTGATAGCCGCCAGCGATCATCAATTCTTGCGCAGACTGAAGAATTTTCAGGACCCGCTCCTGTCCTTTGGAAAAGGCGGCGGTACCGGGGCGGACTTGTAGCTGAACTGCACACATAACGTATTGATAATCTTAGTCTGGGTTGGATAGGGAGGATTATCTCTAATCTGACACAATCGTTCAATTTAGGGACAGTTCGTACGTAAAACGATGCTTGTTACAGCGTCATATTCTTAATGTTAGCAATAAATAGGACCAGTGACCTATTTTATTTTTCCTGAACGACTGCTAAGGTTAATAACATTCTAGGTCGCACGTACTAATAAATATAAAACTGGGTGTCCTGTTTATGAACGTTTCTACTCGCAGTCAGCGGGAGATGTCAGCATCTCTCTATCCGCTTTTACCTGCCGACGGTATCGAACTCTATTTCCGTGCATTTACGCGCGTGAACCTGACAAGCTATCGCTGAGGTATCGGATATGTTGGCGCAATCTTCCCCTATTGACACTGGCGCGACCCGTAGTGGTCCTCAAAACGTCGTGGCTGTTTATCCCACTTCACACACAACCCGTCAGAGCACACAGGCACCGCCTGCTCGAAAGAACGGAGAGATCCGCCTCTCTGATGTCACCTTTGATGACACTGAGTTCACGCGGGCCGCTAAACGTGGTGCCAAAGGGCTCAATCATCAGATTCCTCTGTTACTGATGGGTGAGACGGGTTCCGGCAAAGAAGCCTTAGCCCGGGCATTGCATCAGGAAAGTAATCGCCGTGGTCAGGCATTTGTGGCCCTGAATTGTGCAGCGATCCCCGAAGGGTTGATCGAATCTGAACTGTTCGGTTATTCCGAGGGAGCTTTTACGGGGGCCCGACGTGGTGGGATGCAGGGGAAAGTACAGCAGGCCGATCAAGGCACTCTGTTTCTGGATGAAATCGGCGACATGCCGCTGGACCTCCAAGCCCGATTGCTGCGTGTGCTACAGGATCGCTGTGTCACCCCGCTGGGTAGTGGCAAGGTCATCCCCGTCGATATTACGGTGGTGTGCGCGACCCATCGTGATCTTAAACAGATGGTGGCGGACGGAACATTTCGTGAGGATCTCTATTACCGCCTGAATGGTGTTGCGATCCGTATCCCTCCCCTGAGAGATCGACGCAACTTCCCTGCATTTGTGGAGCATATGCTACTGGCCGAGGCGGGTGAGGGGCATGGCATGACAATTGATGCCGAGCTGATGAAGTGCTGGCAGCGGTACCGCTGGCCCGGCAATGTGCGTCAGCTGCAAACGGTGATCAAAACCTGTATCGCATTTATGGAGGAGGGGGACAGTCAGATCACTGATGACCTTCTCACCGAAGAGTTTCGTGAGGAGCTGAGTCTGGCGTCTTTGGATGACAGCTCTGGCCATTCACCTTCTGATTCGCCCAGCTTGCTGAAGAGTGCAGAGGTGGAGCTGATCAAAAGAGCGCTGGTGGAAAGTGGCGGAAATATCTCTGCTGCTGCGGTTGCGCTAGGCATTAGCAGGGCGACGCTATACCGTCGGTTGCAGAATGCAGATAGACGTTCAAGCTCAGGATGAGGAAGTACTTCACTGCTGGCGTAGCAAGCCTGGATTACGTTTCTTTCTGATAGGCATCAAGTGGCCACAGGCGTGTATCCCAGCTGTTCGGATATCGCTTTACCTGCACTCATCAGATCATCAACCCACTCTCTTTTCCTTCTTTCTATCGGTGCAGAAACGGATAGACCTGCGGTTACGCTGCCAGAACTGTCATATAGCAGCACGCCGATACAGCCGACACCGATTTCAGCCTCTTCATTATCCAATGCATAGGATCGGTCGACACTGGTTATGCATTCATCTACCAGTGTGGGCAATGAGGTGAACGTATTGCGTGTATAGGCGGGTAGGTTAGTTCGCTGTGCATAGCTATGAATCTCTTTTTCACCTCCCATACCCAGAATGAGTTTTCCAATAGCGGTTACATGCAACGGGGCCCTGCTACCGACAACTTGCTGTACATGCATCATTCGGTTGGGTGTGGCTCTCTCGAAATAGATCACTACATCACCTTCCCGAATGGTGAGGTTAACTGTTTCCCCAAGCTTATCCCGCAGTTTTTCCATATAGGGCAGTGCTATCGCGCGCAGATCAACATCGGTGTATCGGCGGTTGTTCAGTTGAAGCAGTCGTTGCCCAAGTCGATATTCACCGCTCGGATCACGCTCAACAAATTGATTCTCGATCAGAGAGTGCAGGATGCGATGAGCTGTCGAGGGGTGCAGGTTGGTCTCTGCGCTCAAGACTTTCAGCTTTACCGGTGTGGAATAGCGAGAAATAGCATCCAGTAAAAGTGTTGCTCGATCAATAACCTGAATACGAGATTCGGGCTTTGAATTGTCTATCGTCATGATCAACTCCTATCGTAAGTCGAGCGGCATTGTGTCCATATATCGTATACAAAAATTGCCTACGTTTGAACATATATTGATCTTTCATAATGTGAAAAATATCGAATCATCGTTATATTTGTATTTAAATCTATATAAAACAATGAGTTGTTTTTTGTGAGTGATATTTTTGAGGGAATTTCATAATGTGAAAACGTTGCGTATTGCGGTGTGTTAAAGATGGAATTAAGGTGTGTTTAAGTTTTTGGCGCATAGATATTGTATACAAAGATGAGTGGCCTATTGTTGAGAAGTCATTATCTATGTGAGCAGTGTACTGGTGCGGCAAAGCATCCCTAACCATCAAATACTGACTTTACGGAGTGGAGCTCTATGACTGATCAAAATCCGGTCTTTATTCCAGGCCCAACCAATATCCCAGACCGCTTGCGTAATGCGATGCATGTCCAGACTCGCGATCACCGTTCACCGGATTTTGTCGAAACGCTTGCGCCAGTACTGCGTGACTGTAAGCGAATCTTCGGGACCGAAGCGGGTGAGATCATCACCTTCCCATCAACCGGTACCGGCGGTTGGGAAGCTGCAATTACCAACACCCTGTCACCGGGTGACACCGTACTGATCGCACGTTACGGCATGTTCTCTCACCGTTGGATCGATCTGTGCCAGCGTCACGGTCTGGAAGTTGAGGTCATCGAATGCCCTTGGGGTAGCGGTGCACCAGCCCATCTGTTTGAGACACGTTTGAAAGCCGATACCGCCAACGAGATTAAAGCAGTGCTGGTAACCCACAACGAAACCGCAACCGGTGTACGCAGTGATATCGGTGCTGTTCGCGGAGCGATGGATGCGGCAAGTCACCCGGCAATGCTGTTTGTGGATTGCGTAAGCTCGCTGGCGTCTATGCCATTTGAGATGGATGCCTGGGGTGTCGACATTGCGATCTCTGGTTCGCAGAAAGGTTTCATGTTGACCACCGGTATGGCGATCCTTGCGACAAGCCCGAAAGCACTGGTGGCGATGGAAACCGCGCAGCTGCCACGGACCTTCTTCGATTTCCGCGACATGATGAATGCGAACAGTGCGGGCGGTTTCCCGTACACCCCACCCAACCAGCTGATCTATGGCCTGAAAGAGAGTCTGGAGATGCTGTTTGAAGAGGGGCTGGAAAATGTATACGCCCGTCACCACCGCCTGGCGGAAGGTGTGCGTAAGGCTGTAGACGCCTGGGGTCTGAAGCTGTGCGCTCAGTCTCCTGAGCTGTATTCCGACACGGTAAGTGCGATCTACGTGCCTGACGGTTTCGACAGTAACCAGCTGACTGACCATGCGTTCAGCACCTACGGCGTGTCCTTCGGTATCGGTTTGGGTGAGATGAACGGTAAAGCGTTCCGTATCGGTCACCTGGGTTCTCTGACTGATGTCATGGTGCTGTCCGGTCTGGCGACCATCGAGATGGCTATGGCAGATCTGAACTACCCGATTGAACTGGGCTCCGGCGTCGCCGCAGCACAGGAGTACTACCGCAAGACCACACAGAAAGTGGACGTGTAAATCCGGCAAACCATCATTCGAACATAAGAGGTAACTCATGAGCAGTTCTACTGAACAGACCATGACAATTCCGACCTACGACGATGTCCTGGCGGCCCACGAGCGTATCAAGCCGTATATCCATGAAACGCCGGTGCTGACATCGCGTCTGCTGAACGAACTGACCGGCGCTGAGTTGTTCTTCAAATGTGAGAACTTCCAGAAAGCGGCTGCCTTTAAGGTGCGTGGTGCGTCCAACGCGGTCTTTGGTTTGACTGAAGAGGAAGCGAAGAAGGGGGTGGCGACACACTCTTCCGGTAACCATGCGCTGTCGCTGTCCTATGCGGCAGGCCAGCGTGGTATCCCGGTCACCGTGGTGATGCCACGTACCGCACCTCAGGCGAAGAAGGATGCGGTAGTCGGTTACGGCGGCACCATTGTTGAGTGTGAGCCGTCGACCAGTTCCCGCGAGGCCGTGTTTGCTGACGTGGTCGCGGAATCCGGTGCTGACTTTGTGCATCCATACAACGATCCGCGCGTGATTGCCGGCCAGGCAACCTGCTCCAGAGAACTGCTGAGCCAGGTGGACAATCTGGATGCTGTGATCGCCCCGATTGGTGGCGGCGGTATGGTGTCCGGTACTTGCCTGACCCTGTCCAGCATCGCGCCGGAGATCAAGATCTACGCGGCCGAGCCTCTGAACGCTGATGACGCAGCACGCTCATTCCGTGCCGGTCACATCATCGCCGATGATGCGCCCAACACCGTAGCAGACGGCCTGAAAGTGCCGTTGAAAGATCTGACCTGGCACTTTGTCAGCAATCACGTCACCGACATCTTCACCGCAACGGAAGAGGAGATTGTCGATGCCATGAAGCTGATCTGGAAGCGCATGAAGATCATCGTAGAGCCAAGCAGCGCGGTACCGCTGGCGACGATCCTGAAGAACCCTGACGTCTTTAAAGGTAAGCGTGTCGGGGTCATCCTCACCGGAGGCAATGTCGACCTCGACACACTTCCGTGGCTCAACAACTGATTTATCGACTGGAGAATAAAAATGACTGCATTGAATGATCCTAAGAACCTGGAAGTGGGTTACGACGTACCAGCGGTACCGGGAATGGACGAAGCTGATATCCAGACGCCTTGCCTGGTTGTTGACCTGGACGCGCTGGAAAAGAACATCCGCACCATGGGCCAATACGCAAAAGAGATGGGCGTACGCCATCGTGTGCACGGCAAGATGCATAAATCTGTTGATATTGCGCTGCTGCAGGAAAAGCTGGGTGACAGTTGTGGTGTGTGCTGCCAGAAAGTATCTGAAGCGGAAGTGTTTGCCCGCGGTGGCATCAAAGACGTACTGGTCTCCAATCAGGTACGTGATCCGGCCAAGATCGATCGGATGGCACAGCTGCCGAAGTTGGGTGCACGGACGATCTGCTGTGTTGATGACATTGAAAACGTGGCGGAGCTGTCTGCGGCAGCGCAGACACACGGTACTGAGATTGAATGTCTGGTTGAGATTGACTGTGGCGCGGGTCGTTGTGGTGTCGATGCCGGTCAGCCGGTGGTGGATATTGCACAGGCGATCGACTCGGCTCCCGGCCTGAAGTTTGCCGGTATCCAGGCATATCAAGGTGCGATGCAGCACCTGCAGAACTACAACGAGCGTAAAGAGAAAGTTGACGTCGCAATTGAGATGGTTGCGCGTTCAGTCGACATGCTGAAAGCAGTCGGCCTGGAGTGCGACATTGTGGGCGGTGGCGGTACCGGATCTTACTACTTCGAAGGTGGCTCCGGCGTCTACAACGAACTGCAGTGTGGCTCTTATGCCTTTATGGATGCGGACTACCAAACCATCCATGACGAAAATGGCGAGCGGATCTCTGAATTTGAAAACTCACTGTTCATTCTGACCACGGTGATGAGTCATGCCAAGGCCGACAAAGCCATCTGTGATGCGGGTCTGAAAGCGCAGTCCGTAGACAGTGGTCTGCCGTATGTCTTCGGGCGTGATGATGTGGAATACATCAAGTGTTCCGACGAGCACGGTGTGATTTCAGACCCAAGCGGTGCGTTAAGCGTGAACGAAAAGCTGAAGCTGGTACCGGGACACTGTGATCCGACCTGTAACGTGCATGATTACTACGTGGGTGTACGTAACGGCAAGGTAGAAACCCTGTGGCCGGTCAGTGCGCGCGGTAAAGCGTACTAATCAGAAGCCTGCAAACAGGTCCAATCATCTGCCGCCCCGGATTCCCTTTGGGGCGGCACCTCAGAATACTTAGGAGAAAGTCTATGGCAAATCCGTTGAACGGAGCCGATACAGGCGTCTCAATTATTTCCGAAGCGGTATGTGAAGCCGTCGTCGGGCGCGGTGAAGCGTTCACCGCCGTAGAAAGTGTATTTGCTGCTATGGCCAAAGGGGATGCTTATAACTTCCCTGTAGTACGTGAAGCGATCGGCCACGCTGATGCCCTATACGGCTTTAAATCCGGTTTCGACCGTGCCGGTATGGTACTGGGTGTGAAATCCGGTGGTTACTGGCCGGGTAACGTTGATAAAAACCTGACTAACCACCAGTCCACGGTGATTCTGTTTGACCCGGACACCGGCAAGATGAAGTCGATCGTGGGTGGTAACTACCTGACTGCTGTGCGCACGGCAGCATCCTCTGCGGTATCCATCGCTCACCTGGCCCGCAAAGATTCCAAAGTACTGGGTATGGTTGGCGCGGGGCATCAGTCCACCTTCCAGCTGCGGGCAGCGGTTGAGCAGCGTGACTTCGAAAAAGTCGTCGCCTGGAACCCGCATCCGGAATACTTGCCGCGTCTGGCCGCCGTTGCTGAAGAGCTGGGCCTGCCATTTGAAGCGGTCGACCAGCAAACACTGGGCGCCCAGGCAGATGTGATCATTACGATCACCTCCGCGTTTGAGCCGCTGATGATGAAAGACTGGGTTAAGCCGGGTACACACATTGCGTGTATGGGTACCGATACAAAGGGTAAGCAGGAGGTCGATCCCGAACTGTTGGCGGCGGCGAGCGTGTTTACTGATGAAGTCGCACAGTCGATCAGTATTGGTGAAGCGCAGCATGCGGTGGCGTCCGGTGCACTGAGTGTTGATGACATCACCCCGGTGGGGGACGTGATTAACGGTATCCATGCCGGACGCAGTTCAAATGACGAGATCACCCTGTTTGACGGTACCGGAGTCGGTCTGCAGGACCTGGCGGTGGCATCTGCCGCGGCCCGTCTTGCAGAAGAGCAGGGTAAGGTGAATTTCGTCAGCCTTTAAACGCCCATTATCAGGAACCTTGTTGTCAGAAACTGAGCGGTTAACGCTGCTCCCCCGGGATCATCCCATGCCACGGGTCACCGTAGGTATATCCCCCTTGCTACGGTCAGTAGCGCCTCCCCCCTTTCCGGGTTGGAAAGGGGGCTTTTTTTGTCTGTATACCTACCCTGCGCGATCAGACAATACGGACTTTAGGTATCTCAACATGAACAACATTGCTAGAAAGCGGATGCGACAGCTCCTGGAAAGTAACCAATGTGTGGCCTGCGCCTCCGTGTTTGATCCGTTGTCGATTCGGATGGCTAACGATATTGGCTTCAAAGTCGGTATTCTCGGTGGCTCGGTTGCCTCCTTAATGAACCTCGGCGCGCCGGATATCTCCCTGCTCACACTGAGCGAACTGACCAATCAGGCCCGGCGTGTGTGTGGGGCGGCTAACCTGCCGGTGGTTGTCGACGGCGACAGCGGTTACGGTAACTCGCTCAACGTAATGCGTACCGTTGCTGATCTGGAGCATGCCGGAACTGCCATGATTACTCTGGAAGACACGGTATTGCCACGGCCGCACAATAAGCCCGCAATGAGCCTGACCTCGATCGGTGAGGCGTCGGATAAATTGCGTGCGGCGCTGAAAGCACGTATTGATCCGGAGTTTGCCATCTTTGCGCGCACTCATGCGCTGAAAGGGCATTCGCTGGAGGAACTGTTGGAACGGGTGAAGGCCTACAGCAAGCTGGGCATTGATGGAATCTGCATTTTTGGCCTGGCGGAGAAAGACAAGCTTGCAGTGCTGGCTGAAGTAGCGGATCTGCCGCTGATGCTGATTAGCTACGGCGATGTTGACCTGGGCGCGCCGGACGCCATGGCAGCACACAATGTACGTATCCAGTTTGCAGGGCATCAGGCGTTCGAAGAGTCTGTCAAAGCGGTTTACCTGTCGCTGATGAAGCTCTATTCAAGGGAGATCAACGTGCGTCCCGACATGACCGGTCAGGACCTGATCAGTCTCTATGCGCACACCCGAAAATATAGCGACATCATCTCCGAGTATGTATCGCCTGCATGAATATGTCGGCTGTGAAAAAGTTAACCCGCAGGTTAGAATTTCATGTCATTCCGACAGGCTCCTAGATAAGGCATTTTAATGACCACGCTCTTCTTTGATCTTGATGGCACGTTATTGGATACCCAGCGCGGTATCGCCGAATCCATTCGCGTGGCACTGGCCGAGCTTGGGCAGGGTGAGGTCAGTGACCTGCAATTGCAGCGTTGTTTTGGGCCACCGCTACGGGTCAGCTTCGCCTGGCTGCTGAACACCCAGGACAAGGCGCTTATTGCTGATGCGGTGGCGAGCTTTCGCGCGCATTACCTGCATACCGGTATCCATAACTATCAGGTGTATTCGGGCATACGCGAGCTGCTTGAGCAGTTGACTCAGTCTCAGGGGGCAGGGGAGATGACGCTGCACGTACTCACCGCCAAACCGCAACATCAGGCCGAATGGCTGCTTGAGCATGCGGGCCTCACGCGGTTCTTTAAGACTGTGCATGGCAGCGAAGACAGCGGCCTCAAAAGTGATAAATCAACCCATCTGGCCAGCATTCTGGCTGATGATGCGTTTTTGGGCCGCACAAGCTGGGTAATTGGCGACCGTGCCGGTGATATCCAGGCCGCGAAAGCCAACGGTAGCCACTCGGTTGCCGTCCACTGGGGATATGGTGATCATCAGGAGCTGGTGGGGGCGGGGAGCGACTTCCATATCGCCAGCCCACAGGATCTATTGCCACTCCTGGACGTTTAAGCCCGCCGTCTTCCAACACGCCCGTCGGATGATGGTTTTTCTACAGTTCTGATGACTTCCGTTTGGTCAGGTCTTCTTTGGCGCTTCCGCGTTAGTGATTATTTTATATCATGATTTTCGTATTCATAATGCGGTATAAAATGTATACATTTAATTCTATTTTTTGTGGACGATAATTTGTCTTGTCGTTATCTTGAGCTTTCTTGACGTCGTATTGGGGTCGGCACATTTACCAGGGATAAGGTCATGGGCGGCTCGATTACAAACACAAAAATAAGAACCAAAGGAAATAGGAATGAAGGTAAAAACGACTGCTGTATTAACGTTAGCTACAACCATGATCTCGACCTCTGCGTTTGCCGAGCAGCTTTGGAGTGATTTTAGTCTGAGTTATCTGAAAGGCAGTGATTATGAAGTGGGAGACTCTGATCGACAGGTTGTCACTGTCGAGCATGCCAGTGGTCATAACTGGGGCGATACGTTCTTCTTTATGGATCGACTCAAGTCCGACAACGGCGATACTGAGACCTACTTTGAGTTCGCGCCACGTCTGAGCCTGAGTTACCTGACCAGCAGTAATCTGTCGTTTGGCCCGGTTAAGGACGTATATCTGGCAGGAACCTGGGAGAGTGGCGAAGGTTTTGATAACTACCTGACAGGTGTCGGTGTGAGCCTGGACGTGCCGGGTTTCCAGTACTTCAACGCGAATATCTACCACGTGAGTAATGACACCACCGATGACAACGAACAGCTGACCCTAACCTGGGGGCTGCCGATCAACCTTGGCTCTGCTGAGTTGCTTTACGACGGCTTTATCGATTGGAGCACTTCCGGTAGCAATCTGGAAACCGAGATGAACTTTACCTCTCAGCTGAAGTGGAATGTTGGCAAGGTGATGGGTACCAAATCTCCGGTTTATGTGGGTCTTGAGTATGCATACTGGAATAACAAATTTGGGATCGATGGTGTAGACGAGCGTAACCCGTCGTTGCTGGTGAAGTGGCACTTTTAAGCGTGTAGGTCTCCGGGGCGAGTGGGTAGGTTTGACCTGATCGGTGCTGAGGCCGTGAGAGTTGGATAAACCACCGGCGCCCCGCTGTACTGTCTGTCATTAAAGCAGCCGATTGGCTGCTTTTTTATTTCCGGGGCCATCGGTTGGTGGCTAAAAATTCCTAATACACGATGTGTGTCAAAGCCGACTATAAAAATCTAAAGCAGGTTGGGTTGTGGTATCTGAAGAGAAGCATTCCTGTGTATAATGCCCGACATATTTTTTGAACTGTATACAACGAAAAACCGGCGGTTACTTCAGCTTCTGCACCACCCCGTCTGAAGCCGAATCAAGACCTGTATAACAGGTGATGAAGTCCCGGTTTTATTTTCACAAGTAATAGGATCCGTATGGAAAAAGTTTATATCAGCGCCCAGCAACTTCTGGAAGATTCTACCCAGATGGCGTTACAGGTATTTGAAAGTGGTTTCCGCCCAGACTACATCGTTGGCGTGTGGCGTGGTGGTGCTCCGGTGGGTATCTCTGTACAGGAAGTGCTGGATTGTCTGGGTGTTGAGTCCGATCATATTGCGATCCGTACCTCCTCTTACACCGGTATCGGTGAGCGTAGTCGTCACGTTAAAGTTCACGGCCTGACCTACCTGATTAAACGCCTGGAATCTGAAGACTCTCTGCTGATCGTGGATGATGTGCATGATTCCGGCTTGAGCATCCAGCAGACCATCATCGAATTAAAGAAGGCCTGCAAGAAGAATACGCCTGAGATCCGGATTGCGACTCCTTACTACAAGCCTGCCAACAATAAGACGGGTAATGTGCCTGATTACTACGTGCATGAAACCAACGAGTGGCTGGTGTTCCCGCACGAGTTGGACGGCCTGACTAAGGAAGAGATTCTGCAGAACAAGCCTGAATTTGCGGCGGTTGCAGAGAAGATGGCAGAGCTGGGTCGTTTCGAGTAAGAAACGCTTTCAGCTCCAGCTAGATTCAAAGAAACCGGCCTCGGGGGAGTTCAAAGGAACTTCACCGGGGCCGGTTTTTTTGTGATTCACAGTAGTATCCTTAATGTGGTGAATTATTTCGAATGTAGGGCAGCCTTTCAGACTGCCGGTAGGCTAAAGCCTACCCTACAGATGTCATGCCCCGCATATCTTCCAGCTTTGTAGGTTGGGTCGAGCGAAGTGATACCCAACGGAATGTTATTTTGTATTGGGAGATGTTGGGTATCGCCTTCGGCTCAACCCAACCTACGTTTTGCTTTTGGATACGTCTGATGTTCCCGCGGATATTCGGCCTTAAAACTGAAACTTAGATACCAGCTGCTTCAGCCTACCGGCAGGCTAA
>JAGSHA010000442.1 GCA_023954795.1 Oceanospirillaceae bacterium
GCCAGCGTTATTCCGATGCAGCCGGTCAGTTACGTCAGGATAATGTACGCCATGGTGTGGTGGGTTTTCTTGATGCGATCTCGCCTAACCGCCGTGTATCCCCGCAGGTGGAGGAGCTGACAATCAGTCGTTTGGGCCAGCGCCCGGAAGGTTTTGCCAATGCATTGGATTGTGTGACCCATGCAATTAATGAGATTGACCGCGATGCGCTGGTGGCGGCACAAGGTGATGTCACCAGTTTTATCGGGGGCAACAGCGTTGAGCTGATGCACGAATATCAGAAGGAACTGGCCGAGCGCCTGCCAAACTGGCATTACTTTATGATGCCGGGCACCGATCATTCCCTTCCTTATCAGAAACCACGCCAGATCGCGCGGATAATGAACAGCGAAATGGATCGTTTCCTTAACAAATAATGCAGTTGCATGTACAAGGTCGAATCGAGGCCCCTTAAACCTCTAGACTTTTGTATAGTGTTGACAGTTTTTCGGCAATATTGAGTTGACGGCCAAATTTTAGGCGGCTATCGTTACATTACCTCAAGATTGTCGACAATCTTCAATCTGAAAAGGGTTGTTATGACAGATAAAGCAGTAGTTACTCAGTTTGAGCCAGAATCACGCACATTAGCTGATCGCGTTTGCGAGAAAATTGTTGATGCCATCGTGATGGGAAATATTCCGCCGGGTCACAAAATCAGTGAGCCAGAACTGGCACGAACCTACGGTATTAGCCGTGGTCCGCTGCGC
Source organism: Oceanospirillaceae bacterium (assembly GCA_023954795.1). GTDB lineage: Bacteria > Pseudomonadota > Gammaproteobacteria > Pseudomonadales > Balneatricaceae > Pontibacterium. Next base: position 750 of record JAGSHA010000442.1, read on the forward strand.
GAAGCTATTCGCCGTTTGGAAGGGTATCGACTGGTTGAACGTAAACCGCATGTCGGTGCGCGTGTTGTCAACTTGTCGGCAAAGGAATTGATAGAGATCTATCACGTCCGTGAAGCACTCGAAGGCATGGCATGCCGTCTGGCAGCCGAGCATATGCCTCAGGAAGAGATCGAAGATCTGCGTGAACTGCTTGATGAGCATGAACGCAACATCGCAGAGCTTGATGGACGCTCCTACTTCCAGAAAGAAGGTGATCTGGACTTTCACCACCGCATCGTTAAGGGCAGCAAGAACGAAAAGATGCTCGAAGTGTTAGGCGGTGAGCTGTATCACCTGGTGCGAATGTACCGATACAAATTCAGCGTTTCCAGCTCTCGACCGAAACGTGCACTGAAGGAACATCGCCAGATCGTTGATGCCATCGACTCGCGTGACCCAGAACTGGCAGAGATGCTGATGCGCCGCCATATCGGCGCAGCACGTAAAAACATCGAAGGCAAACTGAACGCTACAACCGAAACCAAAGGGGATAATCATGGCTGAAAAACTGACCGCAGGCGGACGTTTCCGCAAAGCACTGGCTGAGACAACACCACTGCAGATCGTAGGTACTACAAACGCTTATCACGCGATGATGGCTGAGCGTGTTGGTCACAAGGCTATCTACCTGTCAGGTGGCGGTGTTGCAAACCACTCTTACGGTCTGCCTGATCTGGGTATGACTTCCATGAACGATGTTCTGGAAGACGTACGCCGTATCTCCAGCGCTGTTGAAACACCACTGCTGGTAGATATCGATACCGGTTGGGGTGGCGCTTTCAACATCGCACGTACTGTTAAAGAGATGACTAAAGCGGGTGCTGCAGCTGTTCATCTGGAAGACCAGATTGCTCAGAAGCGTTGCGGCCACCGTCCGAATAAAGAGATCGTGTCTCTGCAGGAGATGGTCGATCGCGTTAAAGCGGCAGCTGATGCTAAGACTGACGATGACTTCTTCATCATCGCTCGTACTGATGCATTCCAGATGGAAGGTCCGAATGCGGCTGTAGATCGTGCACAGGCATGTTTGGAAGCGGGTGCTGACGGCATCTTCGCTGAAGCAGTTCACACACTGGAAGATTACAAAGCATTCTCTGATGGCATCAACGGCGGTCACCTGCTGGCGAACATCACAGAGTTCGGTGCGACACCACTGTTCAATAAAGTAGAGCTGGCTGAAAACGGCGCGACTATGGTGCTGTACCCACTGTCTGCTTTCCGTGCAGCAAACAAAGCGGCGCTGAACGTATACGAGCACCTGCTGAAAGACGGCGACCAGAAAGCCGTTGTCGACACCATGCAGACCCGTATGGAACTGTACGATTTCTTGAACTACCACGACTTCGAGCAGAAGTTGGATGCGCTGTTCGCTGAAGGTAAGAACAAGTAAGCCTTACTGAATACGACGAATAAAAAGTAATCAAGCGGGCCGCTAGAGCCCGCCCTGAACTAAGGAGCACAACATGGCTGAGAAGAAACTAGGCGGCGCGGGCCTGCGAGGTCAATCCGCTGGTGAAACTGCACTGTGTACTGTTGGTCAAACCGGTGCTGGTCTGACCTACCGCGGTTACGACATCAAAGAGCTGGCTGATAAAGCGCAGTTTGAAGAAGTTGCATACCTGCTGCTGTACGGAAAATTGCCGAACCAGGCTGAACTGGATGCGTACAAAGCGAAGCTGAAAGGCATGCGTGCACTGCCAGAAGCCCTGAAAGTGGTTCTGGAGCAGATTCCTGCTGATGCTCATCCAATGGACGTTATGCGTACCGGTTGCTCCATGCTGGGTAACCTGGAAACAGAACAGGATTTCTCCGAGCAGCACGATCACATCGATCGCATGCTGGCGGTGTTCCCGGGCATGATCAACTACTGGTACAACTTCAGCCACAACGGTACGCGCGTTGAAGTTGAAACTGATGCTGATTCTATTGCTGAACAGTTCCTGTGGACATTGCACAACAAAAAACCTGAGCCTCTGCACGTTCAGGTAATGCACGCATCTCTGAACCTGTACGCTGAGCACGAGTTCAATGCGTCTACGTTCACTGCACGCGTATGTGCTTCTACGCTGTCTGATATCCACAGCTGTGTCACGGCTGCGATTGGTTCCCTGCGTGGTCCTTTGCACGGTGGTGCAAACGAAGCTGCGATGGAGATGATCGAGAACTGGCGTTCAGCTGAAGAAGCTGA
>JAGSHA010000132.1 GCA_023954795.1 Oceanospirillaceae bacterium
GCCTTTACGATTGCCCGTGTCGGCGGTAACGGCGGCAGCACACCAAAAGTGCAGGCACGGTTTGAGGCCGAGGCCTGGGGTGCAGGTGCTGATGGAAAAGCCGGAACTGAAGATGATGTCCGTATTGGTTATCTGCCTGCCAGCTGGCATGTGGAGCCGTTCGACGACGCGGCTAAGGCCGATAACGATGTGCACTTTGCGGGCCGTATGAATGCAGCCAGCGGTGTATTCACGCCGGGTAATGCAGGACCTAACCCTGAGCGCCGCATGTCGACCAACAATGCGGGTAACCTGAAAGTGGTTGCTCAGGTTCAAGACGGTGATCAGACCCTGACCGGTGATGGCCAACTGATCGTTACGGTTCAACGTTGGAATGATGCTCCGCTGCCATAAGGCGCAGGACACCATTATTTGACGTTTAACCGAGGTATGACGAGGAGGTTGCCATGAATACCCAAGTACAGGCCGCTGCAATAAATCTTGTAGAACAGAACCTGCATCTGGTGCAGGTCAGCGACCGGCGTTTGATGTTCCATATTCCAACCAGCTCCCTGTTTGAGTTGGATGGGATCACCGCAGAAGTGATCGATACGCTGCGCGGTGGACAGAACAGCGCCGAACGCTGGACACGCCCGGAGTTGATGCAGCATCTGAGTGGTAGCTTTAATGCCGACCAGATTGCAGAAACCGTGCACGAACTGATGGCGCTGGAGGTGATCAGCGACGGTTCTCCCCTGACCGAAGAGATCGCCGTTAAGTCAGTCGATCAGTTCCCGCTCAATACGCTGGTGCTGAACGTAAACACCGGTTGCAATCTGAGCTGTAGCTACTGCTACAAAGAAGATCTCGATAAACCCTCTGCGGGCAAAAAGATGAGCCTGGAGACGGCGATTCAATCCATCGAAATGATGCTGGATGAATCACCGGGCGAATCTCTTTACAACATCGTGTTCTTTGGCGGAGAACCCCTAAGCAACCTGCCACTGATCAAATCTGTGGTGGCGTGGTGCGAACATGAATTTCCGGCACGGGGTAAGCGGGTGGAATACACCATGACTACCAATGCGACCTTGTTGAATGAAGAGATCGTTGCCTGGTTGGCCAAGTACAACTTTGGCCTCTCGGTGAGTATGGACGGCCCCAAAGCGGTACATGATAAAAACCGTATCACTGTGGGTGGGCAGGGCACATACGATGTGGTGAGCAAGAAGGCGAAGATGTTGCTCTCGGGCTACATTCGCCGTCCCATTGGTGCCCGCGTCACCCTGACGCGCGGTACCACGGATGTGATTGGCATCTGGGATCACTTGTTCAATGAGCTGGGGTTCGCTGAAGTGGGCTTTGCGCCGGTCACATCCGGTGACGTTTCACACTTCAACTTGCCTGAGGATGAGCTTAAGCAGGTCTTCGACAACATGAAGGCACTGGGCGAGCAGTATCTGGAAGCAGCACTGGAACACCGCAATATTGGCTTCTCCAACCTACATCAACTGATTACCGACCTGCACGAAGGCCACAAAAAAGCGCTGCCCTGTGGTGCTGGCCTGAAGATGCTGGCGGTAGATCATCAAGGTGAACTCAACCTCTGTCATCGCTTCACCGGCTCCGATCTACAGACCTTCGGGGATGTTAAGAGCGGAGTGGATCACGCCCAGCTGGGTGACTTTCTATCCGAACGACTCGACCGCACCAATACCGGTTGTGCGTCCTGTCGGATTCGTAACCTCTGCTCTGGCGGTTGTTACCACGAAAGCCACGCCCGCTACGGTGATGCGACCCGTCCTACCTACCACTATTGCGATCTGATGAAGGATTGGGTGGATTTCGGCATCGATGTGTACGCCCGCATCATGGCTGAGAATCCTGACTTCATCGATCACTACATTTTGCCTCGGAGGGCAAACTGAGATGAAACATCTTAAAGCGATAAATAACAAAGCGCAGCTGCTGGATAAAGCCGTTGTAGAAGATCAGGTGGAAGAGGTTGTTGCGATGCAGTCACTGGCGGGCTGTGCGGCAACCACCGATCCGGGTTGGGAGATCGATGCCTTTGGTTCGGTCACTTCACTGTGTCAGCCAATGGAATCCGATCTGTACGGTTGTGCAGATCCATGTTGGTGGCCTGCTCAGGTGCCGGACATGATGAACACCCATCAAAACTGGAACGACGATGCGCAGGATTCCGGCGAGAGCTGGCGCAATCTGGGCACTGTATTCCCATCTGATAAGAAGTAACCAGCACAGGATAGAGCGATGAATAACAAAAACAATATGCGCAAAACCCTGCGTAACCTGATGGTTGGTGCCGGTATTCTAGGCACCGCAATGATGGGCAGCACAGTGTTTGCCAACGAAGCCGATATGTCGGGTCCTGCACTGAAAAAAGGGCAGGAGTATATGGTGGTTGCGAACTATCCCAACCAGATCCATTTCCTCGATCTGAAAACTGACAGCCTCCTGAAAACGTGCAAAGTGCCGGGCGCTTATGGTCCGGGTGTACTGCAGGTCGCGCCAGACAAAAAAACCGTCTACATGCTGACCAATCACTATGAAGATGTGTATGGCATCAACGTGGACGATTGCAGTGTGCAATTCCACACCACGTTCTCGAAGCAGAATACGCGTACAAAATCGTTGTTCTCCATGGCGCTAAGCCCGGATGGCAAAGAACTGTACGTGATGCACAACCCAACCAAAATGAACAAAGACCACTATCGTGTTCAGGACACCTATTTGGCGGTGTACAACACAGCAGATGGCAAAGGCGCAAAACCCGTACGTACGTTTCCAGCACCGCGTCAGGTTACGGTTATGGCAACCGGTAAAGATGGTGGCTTATATATGGCGGGCGCCGACATCTACAAAATGGATGTAAACACCGGCAAGTACGATGTTGCACTGCCAAGCCGCAACTGGGACCGCCCATTGTACGTTCAGCCCGATGTGTTGAATGCGTGGCCGATCCAGACGCCAAGCAAAGACTTCACCATTCTATATACCACCGCACGCTTTCAGGATGAAAAGCAGGACCTTGCGACCGCTGATTGGATCTACGGTTACCTGAACATTGACCTGGAAACGGGTGAAACAGAAACCACGGATTTCGGCCCAATCACAGAGATCTATTTTACCGGTATGAGGTCCCCCAAAGATCCGAATCTCGTCTTTGGCGTATTGAACCGTCTGGCCAAGTATGACGTGAAGCAGAAGAAGCTCATCAAAGCGGCTGAACTGGATCACTCATATTACTGCATCGCGATGAATCACGATGGCAGCAAGGTCTATCTCGGCGGCACCTATGATGATGTGGCGATCTATGACGCCGACTCAATGGAAAAGCTGGGCAACATCAAACTGCCGGGTGGAGATATGGCGATCTCTACGTCGCAGGTATTCATTCGTTAACCATTTGATGGCCGGTGGTTCCGGTCATCTGTTGGCGAAAGCGGTTGTTTGTATGCCTCACAGCCGCGAACACTCCGGGTAGCAAATCCCAAGCCTTAACAGGCCTTTAAGCCCTCACGGGGAATCTTTCCCCGGGGGCTCTTTTTACCCGAAAAACGCCAATAAGGATTATAAAAAGTATTCGTTTACGGAGAGAAGTAATGACAACAACATTTCGTAACTCATTGACTGCTATAGCTTTGTCTGCATGCTTTACACCCAATGTATTGGCAGCAGTCATTTCTGAAGAAAACGGTAAGACGATTTCTTTTAACGTTGAAGCGATGGCTGCGGCCATGTCGCTGGACGAGAACTACACAGGAACACCGGGCGAGAAAACGTGGCAGGAAGGCTACATCAAGGGTGATCTGGTCGGCTCTAATTTGCTGGAAAACGGCAGCACGCTGTATGGCGGTTTAGGCCTCATCGCACTGGGTACCCGGGGCGATGGTGATGGCCTGGGTTTGACCACCGGTGATGAAAGTGAGATTGATGTCGAAAACGCCTATCTCGGCTGGCAGTCCTCCAACAATCTAATTGATCTGTCCGTGGGTCGCCAGATGTTCACATTGGGCGATGGCTTTCTGATTGCGGGCGATGCCATCAGCCCGGGCGAAGGTTTTGATTCCTTCTCTAACGGCAGCCTGGATCGCGGTGGTGCTTATTATCTCGCAGGGCGTAAGAGTTTTTCGAATACCGCGGTTGTGAAAGTGGATCCCGAAGGCCCGCTGCGTGGCGATCTGTTCTGGCTGAAATCCGATAACCAATATCAACAGAACACTGAGCTGACCGGTCTGAATCTGGAATATGTCAATGAAGAGATGGGCACCGTAGGGCTGACCTACATGAAAGCCACCGACGTGGATGTGGGTGCAGGTCTGGCTTTGTTCGATAACCGAGATGGCATGGATATTGTCAGTGTACGGGGTCAGGGCAGCATGGGTGTTGAAAACCTGTTCCTGTCTTTCGAATACGTGTCACAAACCGGTGGTGATCAGGTCGAAAAAGATGCGAACGCGTGGTACGTGGAAGGGGGCTGGACCTTTGCTGATTTGCCGTGGACGCCAAATTTGAACTACCGCCACGCAGAGTTCTCGGGTGATGATAGCTCCACGGCGGACGATGAAACTTTTGATCCGCTGTTCTTCGGATTTACCCGTGGTTTTGGCACCTGGTTCCAGGGTGAGGTTGCCTCGAACTACGGTGGCCCATTTAACAGCGGCAATGATCTGGATCGCTTGGAATTAACGTTGACACCACGTGATGATCTGACCATCGGTTTGCAATACTGGGACTTCGATAAGACCGATGATGCTGCTGATAACGCTGCAACTGAGATTGATCTGTATGCATTGTGGAGCATCAACAACAACTGGGTATTCAGCCCGATGATCGGACTCTATGAACCGAAAGGCAGTGCCAACAAAGCGGCTCAGGGGAACGACAGCGACAACCTGTATGTGCAGGCAGTTATGATGTATTTCTTCTAACACCACTTTCATCAGGGAGCGCCGGTCCACAAAACTCGTTACTACAACGGCTCGTGGTGACGAATGCATCGTCGACTTCGTGAACTGATGAATGAACACAACGAGCAACACCCCTTCGCCATGGATGGCACGGGCGGTCTGATTGACGGATTGCGCGTCAGACCGCCCACCCCTTGATCGCTAAAAGCGCGGACAGGGCTGGAAGATGCGGATTAGGTTATCTGCTAGTATTTTTGAATCAATTTTTGATCAACCACAATTCCAGACAATAACAATAAGGTGGAGTGGGCAATGGCGATCAATACCGAACCCCATAACCTGTTACGTGCAGACGTAACACGGCAGTTGTTACTTCAGCGCAGCTTGCCGCACGGCCAGCTGCGTGAATCGATAGAAGCGTCCTGGCTGCGCAGCCTGGATGCAGGTCTGGATTGTCAGACGCAACTAGAGGCCGATAGCTTCAGTCGATCAGATGTGCGCGACCTGCACGAAAACAACAAGCTGCTGCTTGATTGTGCCGCCCCCGAAGTTGAGCTACTCACACGTCAATACTCGGCGGAAAATGCCCTGATCATGTTGGCAGACTGTGATGCCCGTATATTGGCTGTAAAGGGCAACAGCGATGTCCTTGATAATGCCGCACGTCATGCGCTGAATCCCGGCGTGTGCTGGTCAGAGAGCAGTCGTGGTACCAACGCGCTGGGCACCGCACTGGTCGATGGCCGTGCCGTTAAGATCGAAGGCAGTGAACACTTTCTCGATCGTTTAACTCAATTCAGTTGCACCTCCGCACCCATCTTTGGCCCGAACGGAAACACCCTTGGTGTATTGGACCTGACCAGCGAACGTGGTCGTGTTCAACAACCGCTTGAAGTGGTGCAGATGGCGGCACGTTCGATTGAGAATCGCTTATTTTCCGCCAGTTTTAAAGATCATGCCGTTATTGCCATCCATAGCCGTCAGCAGTACCTCAGCTCGGTATGGCAAGGTTTGATTGCAGTCGATCCAGATGGCGATCTGCTAGGCGCCAATCAACAAGCCCATCAGTTATTGAACATTCAGGACGGTATGCTTAAGAAGCATTCGCTGGATGAGATGCTAGGCATCAGCGCCAGCCAATTGCTCGGCCAACTGATGCAAGGAAAAACCTACACACTACAAACACGCATGGGCGCGCTTTACTGCTGTTTAATCCAGTTACCTAAGCCCCGTATTAGCCTGCCGTTTGCCACCGAACAACGCGTTAAACGCTCTGGTGAAGAGAAGCGCCCCGGGCTAGCAGAAGTCGCAGGTAACAATCCGCGCCTGAGCCGTAGCTTGAAAATGGCATTAAAAGGCATGGCGCACGATTTGCCGGTACTACTGAACGGTGAAACCGGCACCGGTAAAGAGGTGGTGGCGCGTGCACTGCATGACGCTGGGGCCCGATCAAACAAGCCCTTTATCGCAGTCAATTGCGCAGCCATCCCGGAAGGCCTGATTGAGTCGGAACTCTTTGGTTACCGAGAGGGGGCATTTACCGGTTCCCGGCGCGGCGGTATGGTCGGACGCTTCCAACAAGCCGATGGCGGCACGCTGTTCCTTGACGAAATCGGTGATATGCCACTGGCGCTACAAGCCCGCTTGTTGCGTGTCTTACAGGAGCGTCGTGTGGCCCCGCTGGGCGGTGGCGAAGAGGTCTCGTTGGATATTCGCCTGATCTGTGCCACGCATCGTGATATGCGCACGTTAGTCGCGGAAGGGGACTTCCGTGAAGACCTGTTTTACCGTCTTAACGGTGTAGGAGTAAAACTGCCAGCACTGCGTGAACGTACAGATCTTCCTGAGTTTCTGACCAAGTTGTTAGCGTCTGTGCAGAACCAGATGATTGGTACACACACAACGATCGCCATCGACAGCAATTTAATGGATCGATTTTCACACTACAGCTGGCCCGGAAACATCCGCCAGATGGAAACAGTACTGCGGGCTTCGCTGGCATTTATGGATGAAGACGAGTCCCTTATCACCGAAGCACATCTGACCGACGATTTTCTTGATCAACTTTTGCTGGAAGCTGATGGTCAGGGTAGCGCTGGCATCCTTAAGCAGAGCGAACATCAAACGATCCGCAAAGCGCTGGATGAGCACGGCGGCAATATCAGCGCGACCGCTAAAGCACTGGGGATCAGCAGGGCAACACTTTATCGTCGTTTGCAGGAGTTAGAACAGGAGGGATAAATTAATCCCTCCTGTTCGTTACAACCCGTTACATTTTTGCACATACTTACCCAATGCCCGCTGTTACATCACGTTACAGTGATTTGAGATGTTCGTATTGATCACACTGAGTACTACTGACTTATGATTAAATGGCTGGCCCGCGCAGTTGAAACCACCGATCCCAATGCACTGGAACAGGCATTTCGCTGGCTGTTTGGTTTTGTTCGTCCGCAGCGGCGTGCGATTGCACAGGTATTGGGGCTTTCGTTACTGGCATCCATGCTAGTGCTGATGCAGCCTTGGCTGACTAAAACGCTGATTGACGATGGTCTGATTGCGAAAGACTACGGCACGCTGGTACAGGTCGCCATCGCGATGATCGGAGTCGGTATCTTTAGTACCGCACTGTCTGGGATCAATCGCTACCTGCATACCAAACTTTCCGCACGCATTCTGTTTAGCCTGCGCGATGATGTGTATGGCCACTTGCAGAAACTCTCACCGACGTTTTTTGCGCAGCGCCGCATTGGCGATATTCTCTCCCGACTAGACGGTGACGTGGCGCAAATCCAACGCTTTGCCGTGGACTCCCTGTTCTCGGCAGTATCCAGCATCATTGGTCTGGTCGGCGCGATTGTGCTGATGGTGACACTATCATGGCAGTTATCGCTCATCGTAGCGCTGCTGATCCCTTTGGAAATCTTGTGGTTGCGCTGGATGCGCAGAAAAGTCGAAGTCCGTACCCGTAGGCTGCGAGAACGTTCTGCAGATCTATCATCATTTCTGGTCGAAACCCTGCCAGCTATGAAGTTCATCCAATCTGTCGGGCAAGAGAAGAAAGAAGCTAATCGTTTGAGCGGTTTGAACGAACACTATCTCAGCGATCTGCTCAAACTGCAGATTACTGAGTTCTTCACACAGGCGATTCCGGGCACGTTAACCTCATTGTCACGCGCAGGAGC
>JAGSHA010000064.1 GCA_023954795.1 Oceanospirillaceae bacterium
ATAAGGGTATTCCCGACCTTCTGGTCATGTTATAAGAGGGCAAGAGCCCTCTTTTTTGTGTTTGGAGATATGGAATGAAAGTTTACGCTATCGATGGCATTACGCCGGTTATTGATCCGACAGCCTATGTACATCCGACCGCTGTATTGATTGGTGATGTCATTATTGGTCCGCGTTGTTATGTGGGGCCTGCGGCTTGTCTGCGGGGCGATTTTGGTCGTCTGGTGCTGAAAGAGGGTGCCAACATTCAGGATACCTGTGTCATGCACGGTTTTCCGAACAGCGATACGGTCGTAGAAGAAGATGGTCATATTGGTCACGGCGCAGTACTGCACGGATGTACCATCAAAAAGAATGCGCTGGTTGGTATGAATGCGGTGATCATGGACGGTGCCGTAGTGGGTGAGTCTTCTATTGTTGCTGCGATGGGGTTTGTAAAAGCGAAGTTCGAAGTGCCTGACCGTACGCTGGTGGCAGGTTCGCCAGCGAAAGTTATTCGTGAATTGTCAGAAGGTGAAATTTCCTGGAAAAGCGCAGGTACGCGTCAGTATCAGGACCTGGCCGTACGCAGCCTGAATACGATGGAAGAGGTAGACGCTCTGACAGAGGTTGAGGCGGATCGTAAGCGCCTTGAGATCAATGTTGATGAAGTCATTCCGCTTTATAAGTTGAAAGAGCAGCAGTCTCAAAAAGCAGACTAAGTTACACCTTTGCCATGAAATTGACTCCATATACTGCTATACAGAGCTAAGGGCTAGCGTTTGAAATGATTGCGCAGCTACAAAAAGTGTAATCATTTCAATTAACTGCTTCCGTTACGTCAAAAACCGATATAAGGATGTTGTGATGTTTGGCTTTGAAATTTCAGTTGGAGTTATTGTTGTCTTCGCGCTTGCGTTGATTTTCTCGGGTGTAAAGATGGTGCCGCAAGGGTACAACTGGACGGTTGAGCGGTTTGGGCGCTATACCCGAACGATATCACCGGGGCTTCACCTGATCATTCCGTTGATCGATCGTGTCGGTAGCAAAGAGAATATGATGGAGCAGGTACTGGACGTACCGCCACAGGAAGTGATCAGTGCCGACAATGCGCAGGTCACGACCGATGCTGTATGCTTCTTTCAGATTCTTGATGCGGCCAAGGCAAGCTATGAGGTCAACGATCTCTATCGAGCGATGCAGAATCTGGTCATGACCAACATTCGTGCCGTCTTGGGTTCTCTGGAGCTGGATGCAATGCTCTCCAATCGTGACACAATCAATAGCCAATTATTGGCGAAGGTGGATGAGGCAACGGATCCATGGGGTGTTAAAGTGACCCGTGTTGAGATTCGTGATATCTCTCCTCCGCAAGATTTGGTTGATGCGATGGCAAATCAGATGAAAGCTGAGCGTGAAAAACGCGCCGCTATTCTTCAGGCAGAAGGCGAGCGTGAGGCTGCGATTAAAGTGGCAGAAGGTCAGCGTCAGGCGCAAATTCTGATCGCAGAAGGTGAAAAAGAAGCGGCATTTCGTGTGGCTGAAGCCCGTGAGCGTGAGGCGGAGGCCGAAGCCCGCGCGACCGACATGGTATCCAAAGCGATTAGCGAGGGTAATCCGCAAGCGTTAAACTACTTTGTCGCGCAGAAGTATGTCGAAGCCTTGGGGCAGATTGCTTCTGCGGACAATGAAAAAGTTGTGCTGATGCCGTTAGAGGCGAGTAGCGTCATCGGGTCTGTGGCGGGTATTAGTGAGATACTCAAGTCTGTGAAGAACTAGTGGAGCATACCGTTGTTTGATGTGATTACCACATGGCACTGGCTGACATTAGCCGTTGTGTTATTAATCTTGGAAGTTCTCGGTACCAGTGGTTTTTTGCTGGGTATTGCCGTAGCTGCGTTTGGTATGTCCGGGATTGTCGCGCTGGATTTGTTGCCTGAGTGGCAACACCAGCTGCTGGTATTTTCCTTGCTGGCTGTGATCTTTACGTTGCTGTACTGGAAGGTGTTTCGCGGTTTCAATGATCAATCAACCGAGCCGCTGCTCAATGATCGCGCCGCTCAGTTGATCGGTCGCCGTTTGGTGCTGGAGGAAACGCTGGTGGGTGGTCAGGGGCGCATCCGTGTGGGAGACACACTCTGGAAGGCTGAAGCTGATAATGAGTTGGAGGCTGGAGCAAAAGTTGAAATTTTTGGCAGTGAAGGGATGACGCTGAAAATTCGATCAATCGCTTAGGTTTAGCTCATACCCTGCATGAAGCGGTGTCGATAATTTCGGCCCGCTTCACCTCTCTTGTACTTGATCCATTTCTGTTTAATCCATCTCCGAGCGCTTATCTGCCGGTTATTGCCTCTGTGCTTTCGGTAGCAATGATGCGGATGTTTTCGCTCTCTTCTTGTGGCTGGTAAAAGTGTGGCCAATAGGTTTGCACGACTGCGCCTTTGGAATCCATGGTGTGGCACGTATCGAGCATGGGAGGCTTTTGATCGCCATCAGACCAGCCTTCGAGTGCTTCTCGTTCATGGTGGGTTGCCTGAAATGCGGTTGTTGCAACAGGGCCGAGCAGCTCAAGGAGGTGGGTGCAGCCATGTACGCCACTGAACATATCGCGAGTGAGCTTGGTGAAGCCGGGTTTAATCTGAGTGCCTATGAGCTGTTTATATGCACTGGTGATACTCGGGCAGCCTCGGAAGGGGGTTGCGTCCATACTGGCGGCCACGTCGAGTATGTTCAGGTCCAGATCGATGGTTAGTCTGATCGCCATGTTGTGGACAGGTTCGCCCGCGGGCAGTATGCCGTCGTCACGATCCTTTAGCTCAATGGCAAAGTTCTTGGTATCCAGCAGATGACCTTCGATGTCCCACAAGCCGTCTTCACGCTTATAACCTTCGCAGATGACACGTCGGGTGTGTTGTTGAACTCGGTTTGCAGGGGTCGGTAATGGCATGATGATCTTACTCTAATACAGATAACTAAAAAGCCGCGCAGACATTGTCTGGCGGCTTGATGGTGTTTCTTTAGCGATTGGTGTGCTTAGTCGAGCAGCGCCAGCATTTCAGGAATGCGATTGAATTTCTCGCGAGGCTTATCGCCTTCTGCACGGCTGACTTCTGCTTCATTGATCGTCTGCCAGTCAGAGAAAGCGACGGTGCGTACGTTGCGTTCGTCTAACAAAGCAGCGATTTTGTTAAAGCCGGCTTTGTCACCAGCAGGTGTGTTTGCTTCCAAATCGGCAATAATCTGCTTGGCAACACCCATGGAATCTGCTCGGTTGGCAGGGATCACACCTTGAGGGCCACGTTTGCACCAGCCTGAGGTGTAGACTCCGTCTTCTACGCGTCCCTCTTCGTTGCTGACTATGCCGCGGCCTTCATCGAATGGCATGCCTTCGATCGACTGGCTGCGGTAACCAATAGCAGAGATGATTGTTTGCACGTCCAGATCAAAGGTTTCCCCAGTGCCTGTTGCACGGCCGTCTGCAATTTGATTTTTCTCCAGACGTAAGCCGGTTACTGTGCCGTTTTCGCCCAAGATGGCCGTAGGGGAAGCGCAGAACATAATATGCAGGCGAACCGGTTTGGAATCAGCTGCGTTTTCGGCATAACCACGCAATGTTTCCAGATTCTTCTCAACGGCTTTCGCTGCTTTCGGGTCGAAGTCATCGGGCAGTGCAGCAGGGAGTTGTGCAGGATCAACCAGTGCCACGCAACGTTCCAGCTCCGCAAACTCACTGAGTTCCGCGTTGGTGAAGCTAGCTTCAACAGGACCACGGCGACCGATCAGATAGATATCCTGCACCGGTGATTCAGCGATCGCTGCCACGGAATCGGCTGTGATATCGGAGCTTCCCATCTCTTCAGCTGTTTTCGAGAGAATGCGGGATATGTCCAGTGCAACGTTGCCGTTGCCAATGATTGCGATACCTGGGCTGTCGAGCTTAGGGTTCAGGTCGGCGTGATCCGGGTGGCCGTTATACCAGGCAACGAAGGCGCCTGAGCCGTAGACGCCGTTCAGGTTTTCGCCATCAATACCCAGATCGCGATCCTGCAGAGCGCCGATGGTGACAGCGATAACGTCATATTGGTCTTTCAGTTCCTGATAGGTGATATCGTCGCCAATATTTACATTGCCGACAAAGCGTACGTTGTCGCGGGAAAAAGTACGTTCAAACTGGCGGACAATGTTTTTGGTGCCCTGATGGTCAGGGGCAACACCTGCACGCACGAGTCCAAACGGTGTTGGGAGGCGGTCAAAGATGTCTACCTGGGCATCGGCCACCTTTTTAGAAAGCATATCCGCAATATAGCAGCCTGAAGGGCCGCTACCGATGATAGCGATGTTGATCATATCGTTGTCTCCGGGGTAAATCGTGACCGGATCGTTGAGATCCGGGTCTCTTATTATGTTTGGGTTCCGGCAGCCGCGTGTTCATCTGTGCGAAAGATGTCACCGGTTTCAGCCAGAATATTGCGGCTAGTTAGCTAATAGTGCGTGTTGTCAGATGGTCGGGGAGCGACCGAAGGGGCCGTTAAAGGCCACCAAATCGTTTATAGAAACGCGGTGCCGGTTCTGGCAATGGGCCGTCGGCAGTTTCCTGCGTTTCTGACAGATATTCTTCCGCTTTTACCTGCACCATGCGGTATATGTTGCGTGCCAGAATGCGTGCTGAAGTACCGGCCCATTCTGCAGGTAGCAATTTTTCTGGTAGCTGCGGGTCACGTAACAGGACTCGCCGGTAGTGATGGATCATCAGCGTACGCAGCTGGAAGCATTGCTCCGGGTCCAGTTCTTCCGCGCTTTCCAGTGCGCGAAGGATAGGACGAAAGCGCTCCAGAAAGGTCTGATAGTCTTCAGCCAGCTGCTGCAGATTCCAGCACTCGTGCACCAGCTCTTTGAGCGGTGCGGAGGTTTGTGTGCCAATGAGTTGTGACTCCATATGGATCACTTCACCATTGACGCATAACTCTTGCAGGGTGCTGTTTACTTCTGCCATCTCTGCCATGGGATGCGCCATGACGCTGGGTGCAATGTTACCAAAACCGAGCCATTCAAGTTCTTTTTTGACAACCTTTCTCAGCTCGACATCTAATTGTGTCGTAATGACCATATCCCACTTTCCATCCCATTCTGGATAGAGTTCGGCGTAGATACGACGGAATGCGCTCTCAAATCGACGACGCCCGGTATCCGTCAGGCTGTAGTAACTACGTCGACCAACCTGCGTTGAGGTCAGCCATCCTTCCTTGGTCAGTCGGAAGATAGATGTACGCACCAGTCGCTGATTCAGACCGAGTGGCTCAAGCAGTTTAATCAGGCTGCCAAGCCAGACAGTGCCGCCTCGCGGGGAGATCGCATCACCATAAATAGTAATGATTAGCGAGCCGCCGCGGATCGGGCGCTGGTTTTTGAACTCTTCTACGAGTTCTTCGATACAGCGAAGTTTTGTCATCAAAAAAATCTGCAAATCATTTGTTGTTGACTGCAGGCAGGATGAATATCCCGCAAGCCCTTAATTTACAGGGAATTCTAGTGTGTCCCGCTGTTACCTTCAACTGAATAGGTGGTGCTGTACTTGGCAACAGTGGTCTCAACAAATGGTTGACATGCAGTGAATGATACACTAATTTTGATTCCGGCGTCGAATTTTGTGTCACTTTGGTGGGCAGGATTGGGAGAGCGGCGCTGTTAGGTTTGCGTTAGTTAGTTAATGTGCGTTTTGCTCAGAACAATCGGAGATAACCGTTTATGAAGACTTACGATAAGGGCGATAAACTGCCAGAGCACTATAAAGAGTGTCTGATCAACCTGATGACGTTTCAGGCTGATTCTGAATACGCCGGTGCTCAGCGTGTAGCTGAAAACCATCGCTTCGCGCCACGCCCGGAAGAAGCGTACCGTCTCTCCAAAAAAGTCATGGAAGAGATGGGTCACGGCTACTACATCTGGAACCTGCTGCGTGATCTGGACGTTGATGTTGATTCACGTTTGCACGAGCTGGCATCGAATCCGGAAAACCCAGATTCAAGCAAAGTAAATGTGATCAACGGTTTCCGTAAAGAAAACTGGTCTACCTGGTTCGAGTGCTGGGAAGATGTTGCCCTGTTCTCAACCGTAGTAACTCCTGCGGCTGTAGCATTCCTGGGTCAGTACCGCGAATGTTCTTACTTGCCATGGGCGCGTGTAAACGTACGTATCCATAAAGAAGAGCATGGTCATCTGGCGTTTGGCGTTTGGGCATCCAAGCGTTGTATCGAATTTGGTGGTGAGAAAACCCGCGAATTCATGCAGGAACGTATTGCTAAGTTCATGCAGGTTGGTCTGGGTTTCTACGGCCGTCCTTCTGAAGGTGGCAAGAAGTCCGAGATGTTCGATATCTACCATGAGTATGGTCTGAAGATTAAAACTCCTGAAGAGCTGCAGGGTGAATATCTGGAGCTGTTGGAAGACCGTCTGGGTGATATCGGTTTCGTATTGCCACAAGGTGTTGAGCCAAACTACGACATGCGCGTAGGTTACGGCGTAGAGTGATTGTGAGGGTTTAATCATGATTATCCCATCTCCAGATAAATTAGTTGAAAGCAATGTCAGTGTGTTGGCCAAATTTGGCTACAAAGCATTTGATGGTGCCGAGGAAGACTGGTCTGGGATGTGGGCGCTGCTGAAAGGGGACTTCGCTACGGCGGAGTTTCCTGACGTATCAGATTTCGCCGACATGCGACCAAGTCAGCAGGAAGCTGCAAAAATTTATATGCGCCGCCGTCTGATTGCAGATCGATTCTTTGAAGAGTGTCGTGCTGTTCAGGCTGATCTCTATAAAGGTATCAATACCGATCAGATGGAACGCTATACGTTGGCAAGGGATGCATATGAAGACAGCGTGAATCACTTTGGTGAAGCGCGTGAAAAACTTGCCGATGTACTGAAAGACGTTTATTGGTAGCGGAAGCTGCAATTGGGTCTTGATATTAATTAATATGTTAATTAATATTTAAGGCTCAACTGTATATTTTCCTTAAAGGAAAGAGTCTTATGATCCATTTTCGGCTTCTGCCGGTGATGGAAGTGGAGTATCTTTGATTGCGATCAATATTTGTGGCCTCGTTTAACCCCGTATGTTTTACGAATGGCAATTGATACAAAGTTTGATGCATCGGGTGCTTCGTTTGTAGCATAACCTGAGTTATGCTCGATGTTCAGGGTTCCGTCAGTTTAATGCTGGTATAACAGGACCCAACAGGTATTACCTGTTTCTTACTTCATATAACAATAAGCAAACCACGCATTTAAGCGTGTCTTTAAAGCCAGGAGAGAAAACCAATGATAAGAAGAAATTTCCTGAAAACAGCTGCAGCTGTAGGTTTGGGTCTGACTTTGTCCACTTCCGTAATGGCAGAAACTGTCATGCGTGTAGCAAGCTGGCTGCCGCCGACTCACCCTCAGAATGCTGTTGTTTGGCCTACTTGGGGCAAGTGGGTTGAGGAAGCGACCGAAGGTCGAGTAAAAATTAAAATCGAATATGGTATGGGTCACCCAAAAACTATGTTCGAACTGGTTGAAGATGGCGTTGTAGACGCAAGCTTCAGCTACCACGGTTATGTACCGGGTCGCTTCAAGCTGACTCAGGTTGTTGAGCAGCCAGGTCTGGGCGTGAGCGCTGAAGCCGCTTCTATTGCTCACTGGCGCGTAAACGAAAAATACTTCACCAAAGCGAACGAGCACGACGGTCTGGTACTGGCGGCGCTGTTCACACACGGTCCTGGCCAGATTCACATGGCTAAGCCAATTGACTCCCTGTCCGACCTTAAAGGTAAGAAAATCCGTATCGGCGGTGGTGTTCAGGGTGAAATCGGTAAGCGTCTGGGCGTGACCGCTGTAGGTGCACCGGCTCCGAAAGTATACGAAATGATGCAGCAGGGCGTTATCGATGGTGTTTTCATCCCTATGGGTGAGCAGAAAACACTGCGTCTGAAAGAAGTTGCTCGTAACGTAGTTGCACTGCCAGGTGGTATGTACCTGGGTAGCTTCTCTATGTTCCTTAGCCCTGACTTCATGGACAGCCTGAGCGAGAAAGATCGTAAAGCTGTGATGAGCGTTTCCGGTGAGAAACTGTCTGCACTGGCAGGTCGCGCATGGGATGCGGGCGATGCTGCAGGTTACGTGGCTGCTAAAGAAGCAGGCGTGAACTTGAACGAAGTTAATGCTGACGGTGCAATGGCGAAAGAGTTCAAGAGTCTGGCTAAAGGTATGGACGACGCTTGGATCTCTCACGTTACTGATCGTGGCGTAGATGCGAAAGCTGCTCTGACTGAGCTGCGCTCCATCGCTCGCTCTTACGGTAAATAAGGAGTCACCGTATGTCATTTAGTGCCTGGATCACAGCGCACTACGAAGAGAAAGGGCCAGTCAAATGGCTGGCCTTTGCTCTGGAGTTGGTAGCTGCTGTTACACTGTTTTTGCTGATGGTTCTGACATGTGCAGACGTGTTCGGCCGCTACTTCTTTGACAACTCCGTTGATGGCGCCACAGAGCTGACAGAGATCGGCATCGCCATTTTGGTCTTTGCTGAAATGCCAGTTATTACCTGGCGGGGTGGCCACGTAGTCGTTGATATTCTTGATCGCATGCTGGGTAGCGTGCTTCTTAAAGTGTTGGGCTTACTGTCCGCATTTCTGATGTCTTCATCTCTCTATTTTCTGGGTGATCGGATCTATTTTCTGGCTGCGCGTTCAATGCGTCGCGACGAGGTAACTGAATATCTCGAACTGCCGGTAGGTCTCATTATTCAGTACATTGCTGTGATGAGCTGGGTAACAGCAGGTGCAATGATCACCTATGGCGTATACCGCCTCCTGTTCCTCTCTCGTGACTAAATAACGATTATTATAAAGTTAGACAGGTAATTTCAGCATGACAGTAGCACTGATCGGCTTTGCTATTCTGTTGGTCCTGATCGTCATCGTGCGTATCCCGATTGCGTTTTCCATGGGGATCGTGGGCTTCTTTGGCTTTGCGTACATGCAGGGTTTGACCTTTGACAACATGGGCGACTTCCGCTGGACAGGTTCTCTGTCCATGGCTGCTAAGCGTGTGGTTGATACCGCGCAGGAATACAGTCTGTCCGTTGTTCCTCTATTTATTCTTATGGGTAACCTGGTCACCAAGTCCGGTTTGTCCCATGAGTTGTACCGAGCTTCCAATGCCTTCTTAGGTCATCGGAAGGGCGGTCTGTCCATGGCGACGGTTGTTGCGTGTGGCGGTTTCTCTGCGATCTGTGGTTCGAGCCTGGCAACGTCTGCGACGATGGCTAAGGTGGCGATGCCTCCGATGCGTAAATACGGTTATGCCGATTCACTGGCAACCGCGTCAATTGCAGCGGGTGGTACGCTGGGCATTCTGATCCCGCCAAGCGTTATTCTGGTGATTTACGGTCTGCTGACTGAAACCAGTATTCGCGAGTTGTTTGCTGCGGGCTTCATTCCAGGTTTTCTGGGTATTTTGTTGTACCTGTGTGCTGTTCGTTTTGTTGTATGGCGCAATCCTGAAGCGGGTCCATGCGGTGAGAAACTGACCTGGCCTGAGCGTATGGAAGCACTGAACGGCGTTTGGGGTGTATTGATCCTGTTTACCATCGTGATGGGTGGTATCTATATGGGTATCTTCACGCCAACAGAAGCTGCAGGTATCGGTGCCGGTGGTGCATTCTTGATCGCGTTGTCCCGTAAGACGCTGACGTTTGCCAGCCTGTTCGACATTCTGACCGATACGGGTCGTACGTCTGCGATGCTGTTTGGTGTATTGATCGGTGCGCTGATCTTCTCCAACTTCATCAACCGTGCGGGTCTGCCATCTGACTTGCTGGCGTTCGTCCAGGGCATGGATGTATCGCCGATGATGGTTATCTTCGCGATTCTTGGTATCTACATCGTACTGGGTATGGTGTTTGAGAGTCTGTCGATGATGCTGTTGACGGTGCCGATCTTCTTCCCATTGGTTCAGAGCTTAGGTTTTGATCTGGTGTGGTTCGGTATCGTGGTTGTGGTAGTAACAGAGATCAGTCTGATCACACCGCCGGTGGGTATGAACGTCTTCGTACTCAGTGCCGTACTGCGGGATGTTAAGGCGAGCACCATCTTTAAGGGTGTAACCCCGTTCTGGTGCGCTGATATTGTGCGCTTGGTTCTGGTAACCCTGATCGCGCCTATCTCATTGTTCCTGCCAGAGCTTTTATATAGATAACGTTATACCCGAGGGGGCCTGAGGGCCCCCTTGTCATATCACTCTGTTTGATAAGAGACAGAGGAAAGGAGTCTGACATGCTGCCTCAAGTTAAAAAAATTCTGTATGCATCTGATATTGATCAGGGCTCCCGTCCGGCGTTTCGTGCTGCAGTGAGCCTGTGTGGTCACTACAACTCTGAAATTACGTTCCTGCACGTGATTGAGCCGCTGAGTGCATCTGCTCAGAGTATCGTCGATACGATGATGAACGATGAGTCACTGCTTGAGATGCACGATCAAAGCATTCAGAACCTGCGCGATAAGCTGAAAGAGCGTATCGAACGGTTCTGTGAAACTGAGCTGGAAGAGAGTGAAATGCTGTCTGAAGGTCAGGCGATTGCACGTGTAGAAGAAGGCACTCCATGGAAAACCATCCTTGAAGTGGCGGACGATATCGACGCAGATGTTATCGTGATGGGTACCCGTACTCACAGTGGTGTTAGCCAGTTCTTGCTGGGATCTACCGCCAACAAGGTGATGCATCATACCAAGCGGCCAGTGCTGGTTGTGCCGCTTAAGTAAGTTGAGTTTGTATCAAAAAGCGCGATTTTGCCGCAAGGTGGGTCGCGTTTTTTTGTGCTTGGCAGATGCGTGATTTTACCGCTTTAAAGGGTGTCGGAGCGCTAAAAATAAGATTGATTGTTTCTAAAAAGTGCATTAATAGGTTGGTTTATTGGCGTGTAACAGAGCATTGTTTCCAGTAGGGAATATATATTCTTCAATTGTTCGAGGTTATGTTTGCGTTGGATTGAGGTATCTTTATCCAATCCGGTTTCTGGTGTCTGCTGCGAAGAACAGTAAGCCAAGGAACAGATATTCTATGCTTTCTCTTTTGAGATAATCAGAATTAAATAAAGATTAACGATAGGAATCAGATATGGCGAAGAAGCCCTTTGCGTCCTCCGCGGACCTCGGTGTAAAAACTGAAACACTGGAAATTCTGGGTGATGGCATCTATGCACTGACCGCTGAAGGTGACCCAAACGTTTGTGCAGTTGAAGGTGAAGACTTCATCGTAGCATTCGAAGCACGCGCAACGCCTAAAGCAGCACGTGATTGGCTGGAGCAGTTGCGTGAACACACTGACAAGCCTGTTAAGTATCTGGTTCTGTCTCACTACCACGCGGTACGTGTTCTGGGTGCAGAAGCATACAACGCAGAATCCATCATTGCGCACGAAAAAACCAAGTTCTTGATCGAAGAACGTGGTATGCAGGACTGGGCGTCTGAGTTTGGTCGTATGCCTCGCTTGTTCCGTGAACCAGACGGCATCAAAGGTCTGACTCACCCTGACATCGTATTCAATGATCGTCTGGAGATCCCACTGGGTGGTGATCGTGGCAATCTGGTACTGGAATACTGTGGTCGTGGCCACACTGCGGGTGACATCGTTGCCTGGATTCCTAAACAGAAAGTTCTGTTCGCAGGTGACTTGGTAGAAGCAGCCGCTGCGCTGTACACCGGTGATGCGTTCCACTTTGACTGGTCTACTGAGACGCTGGA
>JAGSHA010000440.1 GCA_023954795.1 Oceanospirillaceae bacterium
GAGAAGCTGCGTAATCACAAGTTGTCCTCGGTATGTGAAGAAGCGAGCTGTCCCAACCTAGGTGAGTGTTTCAGTCACGGTACTGCAACGTTCATGATTATGGGTGATATCTGCACCCGCCGTTGTCCGTTCTGTGATGTGGCGCACGGTCGTCCCAACCCATTGGCTGAAGATGAACCCCGTGAACTGGCAGAAGCAATCGCGGATATGGCGCTGCGGTATGTCGTGGTGACCTCGGTAGACCGGGATGATCTGCGTGACGGCGGTGCTCAGCACTTTGCGAACTGTGTCAGCGAGACGCGCTCACGTGTACCAAACATTCAGATTGAAACCTTAGTACCGGACTTTCGTGGTCGTATGGATATCGCCATTGATATCCTTACGCAGACGCCCCCTGATGTGTTCAACCACAACATGGAAACGGTACCAAGCCTGTATAAGAAAGTACGTCCGGGTTCAGACTACGAGTGGTCTTTACGGTTGCTGAAGAAGTTTAAAGCGCAGAACCCAGATGTCCGGACTAAATCCGGGTTGATGGTTGGTATCGGTGAAACCAACGAAGAGATCATTCAGGTTATGCGTGATCTGCGTGCGCATGATGTGGATATGCTGACCATTGGTCAGTATCTGCAGCCTAGCCGAGATCACCTGAAGGTGGAGCGCTTCGTAACACCAGCAGAGTTTGACGAATTTTCCCGTCTGGCGAAAGAGATGGGTTTCAAACATGCTGCCTGTGGTCCATTAGTCCGTTCTTCTTACCATGCCGATCTGCAGGCAAAAGGAGAAGAGGTTAAGTAAGACCTCTCTTAGCAAGAATTCTTAAAAGGAGCCTATCGGCTCCTTTTTTATTGTCCGTTATTCTGAATCGATATGTTGCAGGATCAAAAACTTCTAATTATATTAGCTTAATCTTAATTAGAGGTGACGAACATGGCTGGACTGAAGACGATCTCCATCACTGCCAATATGGGTGATAGCAGCGCTATCTACGCAGACATCCGCGATCATAAAATGGTGATTGATCAGCCGACGGCTGCGGGTGGTAAGAACGAGGGTCCAACGCCACTGGAGTACTTCCTGTTCTCTCTGGCGGGGTGTATTGCCAGTATTGCGCGTATCGCAGCTATGCAGAAGAAAATTGATCTGCGAGGCATGGAGCTGAAAGTAGATGCGACCCTGAACCCTGCAGGCCTGATGGGTAAAGAGACGGATGACCGTGTCGGTTTCCAAACCATCTCTGTTGATGCCAGCATTGATGCAGATATGAGCGAAAGTGAGAAAAAGGCGTTTCTGGATGCCGTGTGTGATCGCTGTCCACTGCACGACAATATCAAGCTGGAAACCCGCGTTGATCACCAGTTGGTTTAATAGACAGTGAAATTTTGAAAGCCGGTTTTATACCGGCTTTTTTGTATCTGCGCATTGACAGATCGGTTACGCACAGGATCTGTTGATAAGTCTGGGAGTAAACCGGGTATAGGCTCGGGGTATATGGCTGCAGGCACCATGAATAAAGGCTTTCGGGTTATCGTGCTTTTTCTGAACAGTGTGATTAACTTTTTTGGAAGTGATGTTTGTCAATAAAAATATTGGAAAAAATATAGCGGTTAGCTCAGCTTATCAACAAAAAAATCACTGAAGTTATACCGAGATTCTGGGGGTTAAATTGTGGATAAGCTAAGGGTAAGTCGCTTGGTGCGGCATGTTATGGGCAGTATCATCAAGTGATCAAATACTACCCGCTGGGGAGTTTCTTATGCTTAGTTGGTTTGTTGCTCCCGGCGCTTTTTAACCATATAGGATGCAACCGCTTCGGCTTGTTCAGCACTCAGATTGTCGAACGTTGGCATTGAGTGTTCGCTGTTGTAACCATATTTTATGACCAGCATGATTTCGTAGTCTTTAAGGCTTTTATCCGTAATCGGTAAATTTTCCAGATAAGGCCCAAGCCCCTGATTCTTATGGCAGCTAATACAGTAGTAATCGTAGAGGGGTTTGCCGTCTTTCAGGCGAGTGGGATCGAATTTTTTTTCACAGCCTGTTGTGACCAGACTCAGGCAGGCCACGATCAATGCAGTAAATCGCATGGGAAGCCCTTCCTTTGCTATCCAGAGTGCGCAATATTGCGCATTTGAAGTACATGATAGTTAAGAAATAGGTAGAGTGATACCGGCAAGTGTAAAACAGATACTGGCCAGGCTAACCCAAGGATCACCCCGTTCAGCGCCTTTAACGATACGGTCAACCTGTCCGCAGTCGGAGAGTAGTTTTTCCAGAGTGGATTGACGAAGTCTCTGAGCGGCGCGTCCTAACTGTGGCTTGCGTTTTCCCCAGATTTTCTCGCGCTGACACAAAGCATCAAAACTCATGCCTGACGCCTGTCCAAGCTGGATGTTATAGAGTGCACGAATCTCTCTGACCAGAGCCCAGAGGACAATTGCGGCTTCAGTACCGTCCTGATGCAAGACTTGCAGAATCTTATGACTGCGGTCTGCCTGGCCTAATAAAATGGCTTCTGTCAGGCCATAGATATCGTAGCGGGAGCTGTCCGTAACCGCGTCAATGACATCGTCTGCGGTGACTGGTTTATCCGGGTAGAGCAGCAGGAGCTTTTGTAGTTCCTGCTTAGCCGCTAACAGATTCCCTTCGATACGATCAACCAGCAGTCTGACGGCATCATCTTCCAGTTGCAGGCCAATTTGGGCGGCCCGTTGTCGGATCCAGGTGGGCAGCTGATTGGGCTCGATTGGCCAAAGCTCAACAATCACGCCTTTTTGGTCGATAGCTTTGAACCAGGCGGATTTCTTACTCGCCCCATCGAGCTTATTGGCGACAAGCAGTAATACGTTGTCCCGAGAGGTAGAGTTCAGATACTGGCGAAGAATTTCACTAGACTGCTTGTTCAGCTTGCTGCTGCCAAGGCGCAGTTCGATGATCTTCCGTTCAGCAAACAGAGACAGAGCGTTGGCGCATTCCAGTAGATATTCCC
>JAGSHA010000150.1 GCA_023954795.1 Oceanospirillaceae bacterium
GACCGCTAAATGAACCCAGGTATCAGAGGTGAAGTTGTAACTCGTTGAACTTTTCTGGCGGAAATCACCGTCCGAGGTGTTTTCCAGACCGAACTCCAATCGCCCATCACTCTCCTTGGCGAGATAGTAGTAGATCTTGCTTCCGGTGGTACCCGATGCATCCATCAACACCCGGGTATTGCCATCGTTCCAGGCATTGCTCGGTCGATACCAGAAGCTAACGGTATGTGCATCACCCACACCGTTAAGGTCAATCTCCGAATCAATCGCATAGATATCATCAGCGTCGGAATTGGAACCGATACTACCGGCCCGACAAATTTTACCTTCCGCAATATTTCGGACGGGACTGGTGACGTCGACTTCATCCACCCAACCGATAAGGGAACCATGGTTATTGTTACCACTACTATCTTTGACTTCATTGGCAATACCGCTCCAACGAATCTCGTCAAAACGCAGCTCGGCAAGTGGTTCAAACGTTATCTGACAATCCAAAGGCTCACGCGTGCTGCCGTCTGAATTGTTACCGGCCAGCTCATTGGTATAGATGCTATTGGCGTCGCTGCTGCTTAACGCACGGTTATACACCTTGAACTCATCCATCAAGCCTTCGAAGCTCTGAGAGGCCGAAAAGCTACCACCGTAGGCGTCTTGTTCCTGCCCAATAACCACTGCATCCCTGGGCACTGACAACGCCCCGGTACCCAGCCCGGTATCACACTCCTGCAAGCTGCCATCAACATACAAGCAACCACGATCATCCTGGCGCGTGATGACCAGATGATGCCAGCCGCCGTTGGTCAGATTGACACTGCTATCGAGATAAACATCATCATCTTTTATCTGGAAACGCACCCGATTGCTGTTAACCAGATAGAGCTCCAGCTCGTCATCACTTGTATTGGAACCCAGCGCCTGAAGTATCTCCTGCTGGCTTTTACTGGTTGAGGTTTTTATCCACAGGGACACGGACAGATCATCGAGGCCATTGATCAGCGAGCGCGGCAGATCTACCCAATCATCAGTACCGGTTGCAGAGAGATCGAGGGCTTTACCTACCCGCGCATCGTCCACCGTACTGACCTCATTCGCAGTCGCGGAATAAGTACCCTGCTCATCGGCGATTACGCTTTCCACCGTGCATTCATCAAAACGATACTCAGCAATCGGTTCAGGACTTTCCGCAGGACCACCACTACAGATCTCGCCAAGCTGGGCACTGGTCACTGCTGAAGCATCATAGGTCACGGTCGATGAAGACGATTTGAGCTTTACCTCTTTTGCACTGATGGCACCGGTGACATCTGATCCATGCCCAACCTCCACCTTTTTCTGGCTATAAATCAGCGCTTTTACGTCATCCGTGTTTTCAAATTTCACATCGTCCTTGGCAACTATCAGCAGCTGGCTGGCATTACCGTTACTGTTAATCTCTCCCCGCCCCTCTGACTCAAACTTCTTACGCACAAACATCCGTACGACACCCGAGGACGGTAGAACAATGCTGGAATCCCACTTCATCTTCACATCATCAGTGATGTAATAGTCCCCAGCTTCCATGGTCAGTGTGGCCTGACCTTTAAGTTCGATCTTCTTGTATGTGCCCGGAGAGATCGTGCGACTCTGTTTGTATTCCACCTTAAAGTCGCTACCACCGCTGGACTTAAAGCCGTTGAAGTCCATCGCGGTGGATGGATTGAAGCTGGCGGTACAGGTCGTACTGCCGCAACTGACACCACCGGAATCATCATCAATTTCTACTGCATCGATAATATTGTCAGGGCTGTTGATCACCTTAGTGCCCCACTCAAACTTCACTTCACCGCTGCTGCTATGGCTTTGAACACCGTCCGGCCAGATGGCCGCACAACCGCTCGCGGCGGGAGGGGGTGGCGGTGGCGTAACAGCACCGCCGCCACAAAGATCACCAAAAGCAGCTGCGGAAACGGCAGATGGAAGGTAATTTACCTTAGAGGCTGAGCTGCGCAGCTCGACACTCTTACCACTGACCGCACCATTCACCTCGGCGCGATTGTAGAGGCGCAACACTTTTTTAGCGTAGATAAAACCGGTGACCGTGGCATCACTGGATAACGAAACTTCTCCGCGACTGAATATCACCAGTTGGGAGGCATCGCCACCAAGATTGATATCTGAGCCAGTCTCAAACTTTCCATTGCCTTTCAGCAGGATACGAACGACACCGGAACCGCTGATATTGATCTGAGCATCGCTTTTCAGGGTGAGAGAACCGCGAAGTTGGTAGTCTCCCGGCGCGAGGGTAGCTACCGCTCGGGAGTTAAGGCGAATATCGTCGTAGTTGCCAGGGAATAAGGAGCGTGTTTCCCGATAACCTATTTCAACGTCATTGTTGTTGTTCGGAAAATCGTTGAAATCCATAGTGGTGGCAGCGGAGCCGGTACTGCCACAGGAGGTGGTATTACAGCTGATGCCGCCGGAATTGTCGGTGAGTCGCTTTGTCGCGAGGATGTTGTCCGGGCTGCCGGTAACTTTAGATGCCCATTCAAATTTAACCGTGCCGCTGTTGCTGTTTGTCTGCACGCCATCCGGAAAGACAGCGCTGCATTCAGGCGTGGCGGCAAAACTTTGCGCGAGTCCGATCAGACTCAGAAAACATATCCACAGGGCTTTAAGTGACAAGCTCTTCACTGACCGAAACTCCATATATCTCATCCAGCTGAAAATAACAGCAGAGCGCAATCGCAAACAATCAGCATAGTCCTGAACTGAGGCTTTTGCAGCTTCGTAGCGCTGATGACAACCGTTTGTTGCGTTATGTCAGGATATCGGCTGAGCAGATCAAAGATTGATAGTCAGTTTGTGCAGCTCAAACTCAGCATCCAGGCGCTCACCAATCACATTCTGATCAGCCAGATGGTGGGCGTATTGCATATGTAAGCACCGCACCTTATCCCAGTGCCGGATGCCGCCAATGCCGTATTGATTAAACAGATCGGTAAAACCCAGCTCATCGATGCGCTGACGGTCCTCATCACGCATCAGCGTCCAGCGCAGATCGACGTAAGCCTGCTGATTCGCCAGAAATGCGGTACGCAGATCGTCGTCGGCCTCCAGTTCTGCTTCGATCTGTTTCACCCAACCCGAGGTTTCAATCTCTGCGATCGCCTGGTACAGGTCTTTGGAGCACAACCAAAACAGCGTAGGAAACGGCTGGTCTTCCACCAGCGACTGCATCTGCAGTACCAATGGTACACCCGCATCCGTCGCAACGGAGACACCGGCCAAACCCCGAGGTTTACGGCCCAGTTGCTTTTCGATCAATTCAAGTTGGTATGCGGTGGGTTCAGACATGAGATTCCAGCAATTTATAGGTGATTTAAACAGGCGACATTATAGCGTTAAACGTTGCCGTACTCTTCCCCCACCCCCAACCAACGCCGGATCATTGGCTCGACATGCTGTGGATAACCTTGCATCTGACCCGCCACCTGTTTTACACGGGTGAGCAGGTCTGAATCACGCTGCAAATCGGCAATCTTAAACTGCATCATGCCGGTCTGCCGGGTACCTAAGACTTCGCCCGGCCCGCGTAGCTCCAGATCTTTTTCAGCAATTTTGAAACCATCGGTGGTTTCACGCATCACCTTGAGACGTTCCCGTCCTTGTTTCGACAGGGGAGCGTGATACATCAGCACACAGAAACTTTCGACCGAACCACGACCCACACGCCCGCGCAGCTGATGCAACTGCGCCAGACCCAAGCGTTCGGGATTCTCGATGATCATCACGCTGGCATTGGGCACATCCACGCCAACCTCGATCACCGTGGTGGCCACCAGCAGGTCCAGCTCAGCGGCTTTAAAACGGCCCATCACTTCGGCTTTTTCGGCGGGTTTCATCCGTCCATGAACCAGACCAACACGCAATTCAGGCAAGGTTTCCGTTAACTGCTCAGCAGTCACTTCCGCAGCCTGACACTGCAACGCTTCTGACTCTTCGATTAGCGTACATACCCAGTACACCTGGCGCCCGTCCCGGCAGGCCGAACGCACCCGTTCAATCACCTGATGACGACGTTCGTCCCCGATGACCACAGTTGCGACCGGCGTACGGCCCGGCGGCAGTTCATCGATGATGGAACAATCCAGATCGGCATACGCACTCATCGTTAACGTACGTGGGATTGGTGTGGCCGTCATAATCAGCTGGTGTGGGGATAACTCACCATTGCGGCCTTTTTCGCGCAGACTCAACCGCTGGTGCACACCAAAGCGGTGTTGCTCATCCACCACCACCAGTCCGAGGTCATGAAACACGACCTCCTCCTGGAACAAGGCATGGGTACCAACAACAACGCGCGCCTCACCGTTACGCATCGCTTCCAGCTGGGTTTCCCGCTGCTTACCCTTAAGCTTACCGGCCAGCCACGCAACCTTAATCCCCAAGGGCTCCAGCCAGGCGGTAAAGTTATTGAAGTGCTGCTCCGCAAGGATTTCAGTTGGCGCCATCACCGCCGCTTGCAAACCACTTTCAACCGACTGTAGCGCGGCCAACGCCGCCACCACTGTTTTACCTGAACCGACATCGCCCTGAACCAGACGCAACATTGGATAAGGCAGCTGCAGATCGTGTGCAACTTCTGCGCTAACCCGCTGTTGAGCTCCGGTCAGCGGAAAGGGAAGGCCTTGAAGAAAGGGTTGCGTCAGCTGGCCGCTAGCCTGCAGAAGCGGTGCACCTTTTTCACGTGTTTTCTCACGCAACTTAAGTAATGAGAAGTGATGTGCCAATAGCTCTTCAAACGCCAATCGGCGCTGTGCCGGGTGTTTGCCATCGAGTAACAAAGGTTGATCAACGTCAGCCGGGGGGTGGTGTAAATAGCGAATGGCATCGTTCAGCTCCGGCAATCGCCATTGCTGGCGGATGTTGTCCGGTAACAGTTCCTGCAAACCCTGACGATCCAGATAAGTGAGTGCCTGGGTCGCCAAACTGCGCAGGCGCGTTTGATGTAAGCCGTCCGTTGTGGGGTAGACCGGCGTCAGGTTTTCCGCCACAGGTGTCAGCTTATCGCTATCGAGCTTGGTATATTCCGGATGTACCATTTCCAGTCCGGCCGCGCCGGTTCGAGCTTCGGCAAAACAGCGGATACGGCTGCCCGGTTTAAGACTATTTTTTTGCGCGGCGTTAAAGTGAAAAAAGCGTAGCGTCAACGTGCCGGTGCCGTCCTGAATACGGCATAGCAGGCTACGACGACGCCCCTGCACCACATCCGCAACTTTGACTTCGCCTTCCACCACACATTCGTCACCCGGCCGTAAAGACCCTATCGGTACGATTCGGGTACGATCCTGATAACGCAGCGGCAGATGAAACAACAGATCCTGTACAGTATGAATGGCTAGACGCTCAAGTTTCAGCGCCAGCGCGGTCCCCACGCCTTTAAGATCGGTAACTGGTATTTCAGCGAGCGGTTGGGACATTAGCGACCACTGGCTCCCAACAATCGACAACGACTAATCGCCTGCACCAGAACATCAATCGCCTGAGGGCGAGGAAAACTAGCACGCCATGCAACCGCCACGGTACGCATCGGACCCGGCGCTTTAAATGGACGTGTCACCACCATATCGGAACGGTAGTGGGTGTTCTTAACAGCCGAGGACGGCAATACGCTGGCACCTAAACCGGACGCGACCATCATACGTATCGTTTCCAGCGAGCTGCCTTCCATCACCGTATGCTGCTCGTGCATCGATTGATTCAGGGTTGGGCAGGCTTCTAACACCTGATCCCGGAAACAGTGGCCTTCACCTAGCAATAACAGCTGAGTCTCAGATAACTTACCGCTGTCGACCTCTTTATTCGAAGCCCATGGGTGTTCGGCAGGCAGGAGCATTTCGAAGTTTTCATCGTACAGCTCACGTGTCAGCACATCCGGTTCCTGAAATGGCATAGCGATAATAATCGCATCCAGATCCCCGTTACGGATCTTCAGTCGCAGCGTTTCGGTAAAGTTCTCTTCAATATAGAGCGGCATCTGCGGTGCTAAGGACTGAACCTCCGGCACCAGATGTGGAAACAGGTAAGGTCCTATCGTATAGATCGCACCGATACGCAGGGGGCTTTTGAGCTGATCTTTACCCTCATGCGCCAGATCTTTGATGGTTTCCGCCTGCTCCAATACGCGTTGTGCCTGCTGCACAATTTTGTCACCCACCGGAGTAACTTGTACGGAGTTCTTACTGCGCTCAAACAGCGGTATACCCAACTCCTCTTCCAGCTTTTTCACCGCGATCGACAGCGTAGGCTGGCTAACGAAGCAACGTTCGGCCGCACGGCCAAAGTGTTGCTCTCGGGCGAGGGTCACGATATAACGCAATTCAGTGAGGGTCATCCTGAGACTTCCTTTGCTATTATGCCTGCACACACCATATGGAGAGAGTGATGCCGAAGCAGTCAGTTCTGATCGCCGGATGTGGCGATGTTGGTTGCCAACTTGGACTTAACTTACTAGATCAGGGTCTGGAGGTATATGGCCTTCGTCGCAATATAAGCCAGCTGCCCGACGGCATCCAAGGTATCGCAGCAGACCTCAGCGATCCTGAGACACTTCGCGATCTGCCTGCAACTACCATTGTAGTGTATGCCGTTGCGGCTTCGAGCCATGATGAAGAGGGATATCGCCGGGCATACTGCGAGGGGCTGAAAAACTTGCTTGCCAGCCTATCGGAATCTCCTCAACACCTGTTCTTTACATCCAGTACATCGGTCTATCACCAAAACGACAATGGCTGGGTCGATGAAACAAGTCCAACACAACCCTCCAGCTTCTCCGGCCAGATCATGCTGGAAGCAGAGTACATCGCTCTGCACAGCAAAATTCCGGCGACGATTGTGCGCTTCAGTGGTATCTATGGCCCGGGACGGAATCATTTGATCAATCAAGCGCGCAGTGGCCGTAGCGCACCCGCGGAACCGGTGTTGTTCAGTAACCGAATTCACCGGGATGATTGCGCCGACGTGCTCGCCCATCTGGTCAGTCGCAGTCTGAATGGGTATCCACTCGCCCGCATCTATCTGGCGACAGACGACGAACCCGCGCCACTGCATGAAGTGTCTGAATGGCTGGCGGAGAAGTTAGAGGTAGAGATTACCGATCGCAGCGCGAGTCGCCGCGCAGGTAGTAAGCGATGCAGTAACCGGTTACTCAGAGCAACCGGCTACAATTTCCGATATCCAACGTATCGGGAAGGTTATCTGTCGGTACTCAACCCCGACGATTAACGATCCAGATGTTCGTCCCGTAGTTGCGGGTCGAGCGTCGCAGGCAGCGGCGTGTGTTTGTAATACTGGTAACGGTTAAAACGGTATTCCAGCAGACGGAAGATACCGATCATCAGTGCACCGATAACCAGATACACCATACCCGCCGCCATAAACATCTCCAGTGGCGTGTAAGTGCGTGCAATGATCGTACGGGCCATACCCGTCAGATCCAGCAGCGTAATGGTCGACGCCAGCGCACTA
>JAGSHA010000207.1 GCA_023954795.1 Oceanospirillaceae bacterium
GCGGCGCAGACTGGATTTACAGCATGGTCAGCAACACCAGCGACACAGCGTGCGCAGTGTCTGCGTAACGTGGCTGATCTGTTTGAAGAACACGCGGCTGAATTGTTCAGCCTGACCACCCGTGAAGCGGGTAAGAGTATGTTGGATGCGGTGGGTGAATTGCGTGAAGCGGTGGATTTTGCCCGTTTCTACGCCACTGAAGCGCTGCGCAACGAGCACAGCGGTGAAGCACGGGGTGTGATCACCTGTATCTCTCCGTGGAACTTCCCACTGGCCATTTTCTCTGGTCAGGTACTGGCGGCATTGGCCGCGGGTAATGCGGTATTGGCTAAACCGGCGGATCAGACCGCTTTGATCGCCGCGCGTGCGGTTGAGTTGATGCGCGAAGCGGGTATTCCGGCGGATGCGTTGCAGCTGCTGCCGGGCAGTGGTGTGAACGTGGGTGCGCCGCTAACTTCTGATGCACGTATTGCCGGTGTATGTTTCACCGGATCAACGGCGACGGCTCAGCGTATTAACAAAGTGATGGCAGAGAAGGTGTCACCGGATGCGCCGCTGGTGGCGGAAACCGGTGGTCTGAATGCCATGATCGTTGACTCTACTGCGCTGCCGGAACAGGTCGTACGTGATGTACTGGCATCTGCGTTTCAGAGTGCTGGTCAGCGTTGTTCTGCTCTGCGTATGTTGTACCTGCAGGAAGATATTGCCGATCACGTGCTGGAGATGTTGTTTGGTGCGATGGATGAACTGCGTATCGGCAATCCCTGGTCGCTGAGCACCGATATTGGTCCGGTGATCGATACCCTGGCGAAATCCCGTATCGAAGAACATTGCGAAACCTTCCGTCAGAAAGGCCGTGTTCTGAAATCGATGCCGATCCCACAGGATGGTCTGTTTGTCGCGCCAACCGTGATCAAACTGGAAGGCATTGCAGAGCTGGATCAGGAGATCTTTGGTCCGATCCTGCATGTGGCGACGTTCTCCGCTGATCAGATCGACTCAGTGGTAGATGATATCAATGCACAGGGATATGGCCTGACCTTTGGTCTGCACACCCGTGTTGATACGCGTGTTGCCCGTATCTGTGAGCGCATCAGCGTGGGTAACATCTACGTCAACCGTAACCAGATTGGTGCGGTTGTAGGCTCTCAGCCATTCGGCGGTGAAGGTTTGTCCGGCACCGGGCCAAAAGCGGGTGGTCCGCACTATGTGAAACGCTTCATGACCAATGCGCAGGCCGCGGTTGAACCTTCGTTGGGTGCAAGCGTTGATACTGCTGCATTGCAGTCGGCGATTGATCAGCTGAATAACTCTGCACAGTTAAAAGCATGGGCAGAGGATGCAGATCGTCACACCAAACTGGTCGGTTTGCTGGGTGATGTCGGTGCTGAAATCACTGTTTTGGGTGGTGAGGCAGAAGCGATGCCAGGACCAACCGGTGAGTTGAACCTATTATCTGATATATCTCGTGGTGTTGTGCTTTGCCTTGGACCGGATAAAGACACTGCATTGCAGCAGGCTGCGATTGCACTGGCACAAGGGAACGCCGTGGTGCTGGTTGCGCCAGGTGTTGAAAGCTGGGCGCGCAACGCAGGCGAGGTTGGTTTGCCGGTGGCTGCTGTTGAAGGGCTGGTGGTGCCAGGCGCACTGACCACAGCGAAAGGTTTCGCCGCGGTCACCAGCAATGCGGATATCAGCACCTTGCGTGCTTACCGTCAGGCATTGGCAGTACGTGATGGCGTGCTGTTGCCGCTGATCACCGAAGTGAATGCACCGGAACGTTTTGTGATGGAACGACACTTGTGTGTCGACACCACGGCTGCGGGTGGTAACGCCAGTTTGATTGCTGCGTCGGAGTAATACTGCTCATTCGATCAAGTCACTTGTTTGAGCTTCTCCACGCTCTCACTCCGCCGGATCTGGCCTGATCTGGCGTTTTTCTGCCTCCGCTCTGGGGGCTTTTTTTTGTCTGTTTTTGCCTATGGAGTGTCATCTTGGGTGGGTCTGCGTAATAGCGATCTGTACTGGACGTACTATATTTCATCTATACCGTTGCTCGTACTCCAGATAGTTAGCTTGATGTTTACGTGTCGTTGCTAGGAGGTCTTTGGTTTCTCTTACACGTGAATAGCTAAAGGGGATTGATATGACAGCGTCTACTCATCTGGCCCAATTCGGCGTTACCATTGAGCAAGCACGTAGCTTTATACTTGCCAATATCACCACACCCTCCGTTATCTTCAATACTGCAAGCAACTACGGGGTCACCAATGAGATGCTTGCCGAAATATACGGTGGGGTAACCAGTGACGATGTCGTCGGTTTTTTTGATTCGGTGGGCATTGATAGCAGCATCCTTGATTCTGTTACCCCCCCTGATACCGATTCGATCACCCTCTTATCTGACGATCTGAATGCGTTATATGACCTTGTGACGCTGAATAACTATACGGGGGAGCTTTCCACACTGAGTATCCGTGCTGATGTGATTGCCATCACCGGAGAGCAGGCATACTTTGATGCATTTGATCCTTCGAGTTATCTAGGGGCCGGAGATGGCGTATTTTCTGAGGAGGACTTCGGTGTACCGGGCTTGGGAGACCTGCCGGCAACCGCAGAAACGCTGGAGTCCATATTCTACGGTACATTGATCAACGCATTGAAAGCGGTTGATGCTCAGGAGGTGGTGGATCTTAACAGCTTTTTATCGGCGAACTCAGACGCCCTCAATGCGGGTGACACCGCCGTAACCAATCAGTATGTTGCCATGGTGTTGGATATCTATATTGATCCCGCCGTTGTGCCTGTATTTCCAGATGCGGATATTGCTGATGTAGCTGTGATTGCAGGTAATGCGTTGGTCACTTTGACCGGGCAAGGCTCAAATATCTCTGTCATAGATGGTGTTGTTTCGGCGTTTTCACAGGGTTGAATGCGGCACTGGCTTAGTTTCCGATATTAGCGGACATATGATCGCTTCCTTTGAGTGGGTGCATCCCTCTTTGTATTTTTCCCCCGTCTCTCTTCCTGTAACTGATGGCACGAACCCTGCATTTATCTCCCTATTTTCGCAGCACCGTATGTCTGCCTGTTAACGTATTGATAGTTAAGGTCTTTGATTTAACTGGATATTGGCTTCTTTGATGGATTGAAGGAGGGCACCCTGTTGCTCGTCCTTGCTTCCTTGTGGTGCGTCGTTACGAGTCGAATGAACTAAATGAGTGCGTCACAAAGAATATTTAAAGAACGCCGTCACTATAATCGTTGGGTTGCCAATCAGACGCTGGAAGATTATGCCCTGCGCTTTACTGCAGTAAGAGGGCGGCACATGAGCATCGCCAAGGTTGGGATGACCGCCTTGGGGGCCGCGTCGTTTTTGGCACTGGAAGGTTTGGCAGCAGCAGTCACCCTGAGTTATGGCTTCACCAATACCCTATGGGCGATGCTGGCGGTGTGTCTGGTGCTGTTTGTCACCGGATTTCCGATCGCGTACTACTGCGCTAAGCATGGACTGGATATTGATCTGCTGACCCGTGGCGCGGGTTTCGGTTATCTCGGATCGACGATTACATCGCTGATCTATGCTTCGTTTACCTTCATATTCTTCGCCATTGAATCCGCGATTCTTGCATCGGCCTTGCACGCACTGTTGGGTGTCCCGTTGTTTCTGGGTTATGTGATCTGTGCGGTAGCCGTGATACCCATTGTCACCCACGGTATTACCGCGATCAGCAAGTTCCAGGTGGGCACTCAGTTTGTCTGGCTATTGTTGCAATGCGGGGCACTGGCCGTCGTGCTGGTGTATGAGTACGACAACCTGACGGGTTGGACGCAGTTTGTGGCGCCGGACTATCCGCAAGGCGACAGCTTTAATCTGGTGCTGTTTGGTTCGGCGGTATCTGTGTTTTTTGCGTTGGTCGCGCAGATCGGTGAGCAGGCGGATTACCTGCGTTTTATGCCACCCAAGACCCAAGAAAACCGCAAGCAATGGTGGTTTTGGCTGGTGTTGTCCGGTCCCGGTTGGGTGTGGGTTGGGCTGATCAAAATGTTGCTCGGCTCCTTTCTGGCTTATCTGGCGTATACCCGCTTGATGCCTTTTGAGCAGGCGACCGATCCAACCTATATGTACCAACGCGTGTTTTACGATCTGACCCATTCACCCGCGTTGTCGCTGATACTGGCGGCGGTGATGGTCATTCTCTGTCAGATGAAGATCAATGTGACCAACGCCTATGCAGGTTCCATTGCGTGGTCCAACTTCTTCTCCCGTCTCACTCACAGCCATCCGGGGCGGGTGGTCTGGCTGGTCTTTAACGTATCCATTGCGTTGCTGTTGATGGAGCTGGGGATTTATCAGGCACTTGAGGCGATTCTTGGTAGCTTTGCGATTCTAGCGGTTAGCTGGCTGGGGTCGTTGTCAGCGGATCTGCTGATCAACAAACCGCTGGGGTTAAGTCCGTCTCATGTGGAGTTTAAACGTGCCCATCTGTATGACGTAAACCCTGTCGGGCTGGGATCGATGGTGATCTCTACCGTCCTGGGATTGGCCTCTTATCTGGGTGTTTTTGGTGAAACGGCAAAACACTTATGTCATTTCGTCGCCTTGCTAAGTTGCTTTGTTTGCGTGCCGCTGATCGCGTGGATCACGGGTGGGCGTTACTATCTGGCGCGTCAGTCACCGGAATTAAAAGACTGGGTTGAGCCAATCCCACATGCGCATCCAACCGCCTCCGCAGTGCTGACCTGCGGTATCTGTGAA
This sequence comes from Oceanospirillaceae bacterium, assembly GCA_023954795.1. Lineage (GTDB taxonomy): Bacteria > Pseudomonadota > Gammaproteobacteria > Pseudomonadales > Balneatricaceae > Pontibacterium. The sequence goes on from JAGSHA010000207.1 coordinate 4,760, forward strand.
AACACCTTTGAGCAGGAAGATATGAGTTACTGTCCGGCGTACCAGTTGCCGATCTGCTCCCTATGCTGCTGTTTGGATGTACGCTGTCTGGATAGCTGCAAACCCAAGGCGGGTCTGTCGCACCAGATTCTGCGGCGCGTGTACGATCTCCTGCCTATTCCGGTCGTACGCTTGATCTACTCGCGGTTAGGGCGATTTATTGGAGTCGTATTGTCGGTTAACCTGCTGTTAGCCGGATTGTTGCTGATGATCTATCACCAGTTTCAGCCCACCTCCGAGAGCGAAATCCTACTGCTGGATAAAATATTCATCGCTGTGTTTATGACGCTGTTTATCGCGTCAGGTGTGGTGTCATGGCTGTTTCTGTTGAGTCATGAGAGTCGCACCACGGCACAGAAAGAGTCTAACCGGCAAAGTCTGAAGCTGACCCGTGAGATCGATGCACATCAGCAAACGGATCTGGAGCTGCAAGAAGCTAAAGAGTTTGCCGAACGGGCTAATGCAGCGAAAAGTCGCTATCTGACAGGAATCAGTCACGAACTGCGCACACCACTGCAATCCGTGCTGGGGTATGCCCAGCTGTTATCTGAAAAGCAGGATATGGCGGAAGAGCATAAACGTGGCTTGAAAATCATCCACCGCAGCGGTCAGTATCTGACGGATTTGATCGAGGGATTGTTGGATATTTCCAAAATCGAAGCGGGGCGATTGGACCTGTTTCGTAATCAAACCAAACTGCCCGAGCTGATCGATCAACTGTCTCAGATGTTCAGTGTGCAGGCAGCGAACAAAAACGTGCGTCTCAGATGTCAGATTCACAATCCGCTGCCTGATCTGGTCATCACCGATGAGAAGCGCCTGCGTCAGATACTGATCAATCTGCTCTCCAATGCCGTGAAATACACTCCCCACGGGCAGGTGGATTTCGAGATTACCTACCGCAATCAGGTTGCCGAGTTTTGTATCCGGGACACCGGACCGGGCATTGATGAAGATAATCTGGCGCGCATTTTTGATCCCTTCGAGCGCGTGCGTAATACCGAAACCGCAAACCTGCCGGGCACGGGTCTGGGGCTTACCATTGTTAAGTTACTGACGGAAATTATGGGTGGTGATCTGCAGGTGAAAAGTCAGGTCGGCGAGGGTACCGAGTTTCGCGTTAGCCTGCTGTTACCGTGGGTGGATCAGGCAACCGTGGATCAGGTGGTGGCGGGTGAGCCCAAACTGAAAACGGTGATTGGCTATGAAGGTTATCAGCGCACCATCTGTCTGGTGGATGATGATCCCGTATTAAGAGGGTTGTTAGCCGACCTGCTAGTGCCGCTGGGCTTTAATACGCTGGA
>JAGSHA010000434.1 GCA_023954795.1 Oceanospirillaceae bacterium
CATCTACAACCAGCTGTGCTCCAACTTCATGTGCCAGTTTGGCCGCACGGGCAATATCAACCACTTCCCAAGTCGGGTTTGCCGGTGTTTCTACCCAAAGAAGCTGTGTGGGCGCTGCTTTGACGACAGCGTCCATATTGGCTTCATCTGCCGGGTCATAAAACGCCAGTTCAATACCCCAGTCTTCGCAGAAGGTGATCATCCAAGCGCGTAACGACCAGTACATCACTGTGGGTACCACAAGGCGATCACCGGGGCGCAGTGTTTGCACTAATGCGGTGGCTGCGGCCATGCCTGAGGCAAATAATTTACAGGCGGCACCGGATTCCATCTCATTTAATACGGCTTCAGCCATTTCGGTATTGACGCTTTGATCCCGAGCGTAGATCCGGTTGCCATCATAAAGGTCGCCCTGTTCATCTCGGGCAAAAGTGGTCGAGGGTTGAATAGGTGGTACGACTGCACCGGTCTGTTTATCAAGATAGTGACCGGCTTGTGCCAGTAGCGTTTCCACTTTGCCTTTATTATCCATATTAAATTCCTAGAAAACGGGGAGCTGAAGCTTATTTTTTTCTATCGCCCTGAGCATTTGGCTCAGAGGCGTTATTTCGATGGGATCACTTTTATTCTGCGCTGTCACGCTTTTCTAGGGCCAGGTAGTGATCGATACCTTCAATCTTATCTTCGGCGTGGTGATTGACGTACAGTACAGAGGTCTCACTGCCAGAACAGATCTTTTCAATCAGGGCCAATACCAGTTGACGATTCATATCATCCAAACCTAAGCAAGGTTCATCCAGGATCAGAAGAGGAGGGTGTTTAACCATGGCACGGGCGATTAATAGTAAACGCTGATCACCGTAGGACAGCTTGTTAAAGGGTTGATCCGCTCGGTCGCTCATGCCCAGCAGTTCTAGCCATTGATCCGCAATCTGGCGCTGACGATCCGTGCATTTGCTGTACAAGCCGATGCTGTCGTAAAAACCAGAGATAATGACATTACGCAAACCAGTACCGACACGGTATTCCCACTGCAGAGCCGTAGAAACATAACCAATATATTGTTTGATCTGCCAGATACTTTCGCCATTACCCCGCTGGAAACCAAAAACAAAAATATCATTCACATAACACTGGGGGTGGTCACCGGTAATCAGTGATAGCAGGCCCGTTTTACCACTGCCGTTAGGGCCGCTGAGTTGCCAGTGCTGATTACGTTCAATGGTCCAGTGCAGATCTTCAATAATGGCTTTGCCATCGTATTTGATATTGATACCGTTTAGGCGAACCAGAGGTTGTTCAGGGTCTAGGGCCGGAATACTGGTTTCTGGATCTGATGGAGGGACTTGCAGGTCTGTGGTTTTCAGATGCAGCAGTTGATACAGTTCGGAATAAGCTTGTTTATCGTTACGGTCAATCTGGTGTTTCAGTTCACCCTGATCCACATAGGCGATATGCGTGATAAATTCAGGGAATTCATCAAAGCGATTCAGTACCATCACCATGGGAATGGTTTCTACCAGAGATGCCAGATATTCCTGCAGCATTTCCAGTGTATTGGCATCCAGGCCATCAAAGGGCTCGTCCAGCACTAAAAGATCCGGTTGGCTGGCTAAGGCTCGAATCAGCATCATCTTGCGGGATTCACCGGTAGACAGCTTTCTGAAGGAGCGATCCATTAGCGCTTGCAGGCCAAATTTTTCCACCAATTCGGTAACTAGTTCGGGATTTGTCTCACCGTTATGTAGGATCTCCTGTACCGGGGTGCCTTCTGAGATAACATCCATAATATCCGCATCATCTTTTTTCAGCTCCTCGGCAATCAGTTCAGCCTGAGCTTCAAAAGAAACAATGGCGACTTTGTCCGGTAGGCCGGTAATTGAGCCGGAAACAGATTCCCCTGCTTGGGCCAGCACGGCAGCCAATGCTGATTTACCCGAACCATTCGCGCCCGTGATCACCCAGTGTTGATCTGAGTTAATAGCCCAGTTGATATTATTCAGCTGGAAACGGTCATCAAAGTTAACGGTCAGATTATCGAGGCAAATAGAGAGTGGCTGTGTCATGGTGTTCCGACCTGCGGTTCAAATAAAAGAGATAGAAAGTGACGGCTGAATCTTTCTGTATGATGCTAAAAAAAAGGCCAAGATTTTCATCTCGGCCTTTTTTATACCTAGTCTCGTTCGCTCTATAAGGCTTATGAAACTAGGTGTTTAAGTTTTAAAACTTAAACGATTTTCTTCATGTCAGCCATGTGACCACGCAGAGTGGTACCAATCGCTTCAACCGGGTGAGCACGCAGTTCTGCGTTCACTTCGATCAGGCGTGCATTGTCTACGCCGTTGTCATCAACAGCCAGACCACGACCGATTACGTCGGTTTTGATATCTTTCATGAAGTCAGCCAGCAGAGGCAGACAAGCATGGTTGTACAGGTAGCAGCCGTATTCTGCAGTATCAGAGATCGTTGCGTTCATCTCGTACAGCTTCTTACGTGCAATGGTGTTAGCGATCAGCGGCGTTTCGTGCAGAGACTCGTAGTATGCAGAGTCAGCGATGATACCAGCAGCAGTCATCGTTTCGAATGCCAGCTCAACACCTGCTTTCACCATGGCAACCATCAGGATGCCGTGATCGAAGTATTCTTGCTCAGAGATTTCAACGTCGCCTGCTGGAGTCTTCTCGAAAGCAGTCTCAGCAGTTTCTGCGCGCCAGCCCAGTAGGTTTTTGTCATCGTTAGCCCAATCTTCCATCATTACGCGGGAGAAAGTACCGTTGATGATGTCATCCTGGTGCTTGTTGTACAGAGGACGCATGATCACTTTCAGCTCTTCAGCCAGATCAAATGGTTTGATTTTTGCAGGGTTAGACAGACGATCCAACATGTTGGTTACGCCGCCATATTTCAGTGCTTCAGTGATGGTTTCCCAACCGTACTGAATCAGCTTGGATGCGTAACCTGCGTCAACGCCCTCTTCAACCATTTTGTCGAAGCACAGCAGAGAACCGGTTTGTAGCATGCCACACAGGATAGTCTGCTCACCCATC
>JAGSHA010000504.1 GCA_023954795.1 Oceanospirillaceae bacterium
ATCAGGATCATGCGACCGGCACGGATGTTCAGGTTTTCAGTCGGCTTGATTTTGATGTAAGCCTGTTCCAGTGTGGTGTAACCATCACCGCTGGTGGTCAGAACGTCAGAAGAGTTGACCGTTTTGTCCCCTTCCAGCTTAGCCACGTGAACAACAGAGGCATCGACGCCGATCATGTCGTTCCAGAATGGCGACAGGAATTCGGCACGGAACGCCTGACCCGCTGCGATGGTATCCGGGATACCCGCATCGAAATCACGGTTCATGTAAAACGTACGCAGTCCCAGATTCACCTGCATTTTGTCGTCAGTGTCAGCGGCAATCACCTGTGCACTAGACAGTGCGCTGAGCGCCATTACAGCAACGGTTAACTTCTTCAGTTTCATTCTAACTACCTATTTTTCTTGTTGTATGTGTCTTCAAGATTGCTGAATACAAACGCCCCTTCAGGCACCCAGCAACAATTTATCATCATCCAGCTCTTCGCCATCGCCACGGGCTTTGGCAAAGAGATTCAGCAAATCTTTCACGTCATACTGACTGCGCTCTTCACCGGCCAGATCAAACATCACTTTGCCTTCGTGCATCATGATCGTTCGCGTACCGTGATCCAGCGCCTGACGCATGGAATGAGTCACCATCATCACGGTCAGTTTCTTCTCCTCCACGATCTGATCGGTGATATCCATCACCAGCGCGGCCGTTTTCGGGTCCAGCGCCGCCGTGTGCTCATCCAGCAACAGGATTTTGCTGGGCTGTAATGCCGACATCAGCAAACTGACCGACTGGCGCTGGCCACCCGATAGCAAGCCCATCTCAGCGCCGAGGCGATTTTCCAGCCCCAGATTCAGACGCTTAAGCTGCTCGCGGAACAGATCACGCAGGTCATCATTCAGCGCCGGAGCCAGACCGCCACGTTTACCTCGGCCATAGGCTAGCGCCATATTCTCTTCAACGGTCATGTTGCCGCAGGTACCCGCCAACGGGTCCTGAAATACGCGGGCCACATCGCGGGTACGACCGGCAGCGGACACTGCCGTGACGTTCGTTTCGTCAAAGAACAAGCCTCCAGACGAAGCACGAATGTCGCCTGCAATGGTGTTCAACAACGTGGACTTACCCGCACCGTTAGAACCGATTACAGTGACAAACTCAGCCTGCGGGATCTCCAGATCCACACCACGCAAGGCACGTTTTTCCGTCGCCAGACCCGCATTAAAGGTGACTTTGATATCTTCACAACGAATCATGCTTCGCCTCCTACAGCTGCAGCTTTACGTGCTTTCTGTTCGCGTCGCAGATGCGGCACGATCAGCGCCAGTCCTACCAACACCGCAGTAATCAGGTTCAGGTCAGAGGCGGTAAAGCCCAGGAAGTCAGCGTTCAGTGCCACCGATACTGCCAGACGGTAAAGCAGCGAACCGATAATGCAGCTGAAGATGATGACCAGCATCGAACGACTGCCAAACAAGCTTTCACCCACAATTACAGCGGCCAGACCCACCACGATGGTGCCGATACCCATGGTGGAATCAGCAAAACCGTTGGTCTGCGCAAACAACGCACCTGCCAATGCCACCAAACCATTGGACAAAGCCAGACCGGCGTAGATTTTCTCCTTGATGACAATACCGTTGGCCTGCGCCATAC
>JAGSHA010000260.1 GCA_023954795.1 Oceanospirillaceae bacterium
AAGGTATCCCGCAGATTAAAGTCAATTTCTTCCAACTCCAGCTTACCGGCTTCGATCTTCGAGAAGTCCAGGATGTCGTTCAGCAACCGCAACAGCGTATCTGCTGATTGTTGAATCAGGGTCAGGTACTCCTGTTGCTGCGTGGAAAGCAGGGTGTTACCGAGTAGTTCGGACACGCCGATTACGCCGTTCATCGGTGTCCTAATCTCATGGCTCATATTGGCCAGAAACTCGCTTTTAGCGTTTGAAGCCTGTTCGGCTGCAATTTTGGCTTTACGCAGCTCCTCGTGGGACGCTGTTAATTCAGCGGTGCGTTGCTCGAACTGCTTTTCCAGTCGCGCATTGATCGTCAGCAGTTCATCCTGCAACGCCTGCGTCTGGGCCTGGGCTCGCTTCTGTTCAGTGATATCGGTGATAAAGCCTTCCTGCGCCTGAAACTCACCGTTGGGACCAAAAACACCGCAACCCTGTTCCCATACCCACTTCTCCTCACCATTGCGAGTACGGATCCGGTATTCAGTTCGATAGGGCCGTTTTTCGCTCAGAGCCTGCTGTGTCTGCTCCAACACCCGACCCCGGTCCTCCGGATACACCAAGTCGTTAATGTCTACAACCTCGCCAGCAACAAGCTCCTCCTGCGTGTATCCGGTCAGCTCTACGCAGCCTCCACTGACGAATTCCACGGACCACCTCGGGCTATCAATTCCGCGATAGACAACACCGGGAAGATTGGCGATCAGCGTCGTAAGACGGCGGCGGCTCTCCGTCAGTTCCTGAGTGGTGCTGTTCCTCTGCGCCTCAATCCTCTTCTGTTCAGTGATATCCGTGGCAAAGCCTTCCAGCGCCTGAAGCTCACCGTCCGGTCCGTAGACACCGCACCCCTGAGTCCATATCCACTTTTCCGTTCCGTCGCGGGTAGGCACACGGTGTTCGAATTGATAAGGATGTCCAGCACGCAGTGACTGCTGAATGACCTGCCAAATGCGCTCGCGGTCTTCCGGGAATACGATGAGGCCAAAGTGATCCAGCTCCTGCGGTGAGTAGCCCGTCAGTTCCAGGCAACCATCACTGACAAACTCAGTGGGCCACTCAGGAGTATTGAGAATACGGTAGGCAATACCGGGCAGATTAGATATCAGTGTGGATAGACGGCGGCGGCTCTCCTCGAGCGCCTGGGTTGTAGTTTCCCGTTGAGCCTGGGCCCGCTTCTGATCAGTGATATCCGTGATAAAGCCTTCCAGTGCCAGGAATTCACCATCAGAATCGAAAACACCACACCCCTGCTCCCATACCCACTTCTCCTCTCTGTCCCGGGTATGGATACGATATTCGACCTGATACGGACATCGTTCACGCAGTGCCGCTTGTACCTGATCCCATAAGGGATCCCGGTCCTCTGGATGCACCAGCTCACTATAGTTGATCAGCCCATCGATACTCAGCTCCTGCGGCGAGTAGCCGGTCAGCGCGCGGCAACCTTCACTGACAAACTCCATAGGCCATTGGGGGGTATTGAGGCACCGAAAGGCAAAGCCCGGTAGGTTAGCCATCAGTGTATCGAGGCGACGGCGGCTCTCCGCCAACGCCTGGGAAGTGTTGTTTTTTTCACTTAAGGGTGGTTGCTTCATGAGCATACCCCACTTAGTTATAAAACCCAGGCGATCCTGCTGATTAAGGGAAGATCCCCCTCAGCAGTTTGGCCTGAGTGATGCGGTCTATGCCTTCGATCAGAGCTGCGGTGCGCATATCCAAGTGGTCTCGTTGCGAGCGTTGCAGGGTGCTGTGAAAGGCATCAGTCATGATTTTATGCAGTCGACCATTGATCTCCTCATGTGACCACATATAGTTTTGGGTGCCCTGTACCCATTCGAAGTAGGAGACGGTCACCCCACCAGCATTCGCCAGTACATCCGGCAAGATAAATATTCCCCGGTCGTTGAGAATCTCATCAGCTTCCAGCGAAGTGGGACCGTTGGCCCCCTCTGCCAGCAGTTTACATTTGATGCGGGGGGCGTTATCCAATGTGATCTGATTCTGCAGCGCCGCAGGCGCCAGGATATCGCAGGGCAGCTCCAGTAGCTCAGCATTACTGATCGCCTCCCCGTCTGGAAAACCTTCCAGAAAGCGGTGCTCACGCACATACTCCAACAGAGATCCAACCGACAGACCGTGCGGATTATAGATACCAGTAGTTGCATCGCTGACGGCGATGATTTTGACACCGTCCTCCGCCAGAAAACGGGCAACATGGCTACCCACGTTACCGAAACCCTGGATAACCGCAGTACACTGACTCAGCTTCATGCCTAAGTGCTTCGCAGCGTCCTCTATGGCATAAACGACACCCCGCCCAGTCGCTTCCTTACGGCCCAGCGAACCGCCCAATACCACAGGCTTACCGGTTACCACCTCGGGTACCGAGTAGCCTACCTGCTGGCTGTAGGTATCCATGATCCAGGCCATCACATTTTCATCGGTCCCCATGTCTGGCGCTGGAATATCCTTATCAGGACCGATCATACCAATAATCTCCGACGTAAAACGCCGGGTCAGTCGTTGCAACTCTTTACGTGAAAATCCAGTCGGGTCCACCCGCACTCCGCCTTTTGCTCCACCATAGGGGAGCTGCATCAGCGCACACTTCCAGCTCATCCACATCGCCAGTGCCGAAACCTCACCCAAGTTGACATCCTGATGGTAACGGATGCCGCCCTTGGTGGGCCCCATGGTCAGCACATGCTGCACCCTATAGCCGAACACAGTCTCAACCTGTTCGTGTTTATCGCGGCGGAATGGAAAGGTCACAACTTGTGCGCGCTGAGGAAACAGCAGACGCTGACGGATATTATCATCCAAATTCATAAGCTGAGCGGCCTTAAGAAATTGTTGCTGGGCAAGCCGGAACATAGGCGAATCCCACTCACCGCTTTGCGCCCGTGTTCGCTCGATAGCGTAACGTATTGAACGTTCGAGCTGTGCGCTGTTGATCTGACCTTTGACCAGATAAGCCTGGGCACCAGCCTCAACCGCACGTCCTGCCAAGTTGATATCTTCCAGACCGGTGAGAATTACCACCGGAATATCGGGCACATCGGCCCGAACACGCATAAAAGTATCCAGTTCCTGACTGTCAGGTAACACCAGATCCAGCAGAACGACATCAATATCTCCCCGTTCAAGGCGTGCCAGCCCCGCTGCCAGAGTGTCGACGTGCACCACATCGAAGGAAACCGCTTCTGCCTTTTCAAGCAAACTTAAGATCAGCCTGGCATGGACCACGTTGTCTTCTATCAACAGGGATCGAATAAAGGAAGTAGCCATATTAAGTAGTACCCCACCAGATAAAGGAGTCTGAATTCGGGTATACCATTGGACTGGACGGTCGGCCGCCAAGGCCGGGAGTGGATGGTCCATTATGACCAGTGACTTGGGCAACCACTGCTGACAGTATAGCCGCTGTACAAATGCTCCTGTTTTACTACGCGGGGAATCTGACTCAACCTAGGTTAGGCTCAGAGGCAGGGGTACTGCTGAGGCAGGAGTTCAGCGAATAGCCAAACCGAGGTTACTTATATTTCACTCTCGTTTATCCAACGAGTGTTGCTTTTGTCTTAGTTTTTAATGCATCGATACAATGATGAGTTGCAGGTAGTAAAGCCGTGTTTTTTGATACAAGGGATCATGACTTAGCAATCAGATTCGTATTCTCCTCTTCCACAATGCCGTTCTTCTTCAGCACGGTGTAAATCTTTTTGCTTGTCTTGGCCAATGCCTGAATATCGCCAAAATTAGGAGATTCGTTCTGGCTCAGCTTGTATTCCCACTCTTCCAACTCTGTATCGAGAAATTCCAGCAGCTTTTTAGAACAACCGGTACAAGGGCCATCACACAACCTTGAAATAGGCATATTGAAGTCTATCGCTTCGCGGACCTGCCCAATGAGGTTATTCATTGCCGTAGCGGTGTCTGGCTTACGGCTGCTTGCCCTTTCGACAATCTGTACGCTCATATAAATTGCTCGCTCTCAGCTGCACACGAAAATGAGTATTTTTACGCGGGTTGCACCCAACGCCATCGAGATAGGAACAGTATCCAGAATTAATCTTATTCGATAAATAGGGATTTCTTCATACCATTCATCGCGTTTTTCGATGAGTTACTCAATCGTTACCACTGCAGCTTTGCGCCAAGATTTGTCTCAGCCATCGGTGGGAAGGGGTAGCCTGATAGCGTTCATGCCAGAGCATATAGATATCCATCTCTGGCAATTCAAAAGGTAAGGAATGGGTTGCCAGCCCCCGCATGTTGTTAACGCCCATCAGACTCGGCAACGTCGCCACAAGATCGGTGCCCCGAATGAAATCCAAAACGCCAGAGAAGTTAGGTAACGTGAGGAAAATATCACGCTTGAGCCCCATATCATCAATGGTTTTGTCCATCGGTAACGGTCTGTATCCGGATAACATGACTGATACATGCTGTGCAGATAGGTATTCCTCGGAGGTGGTCGGCGCCTTCCGACAGGAGGGATCGTAGTAGCACACGTACTGATCTGTCAGTAGTCGACGTTGAATAATATCTGTCGCCTCTGGTGGACTAGGGACGATCATGAGTTGGCAGCGATCCTCTCGTAGAATATCCAGCTTGGTATAGTAGGCAGGAAGCACCCCGAAAGTTAAACCTGAAGCCTCTGATCGCACACGCTTAAACAAGTCCGGCAGAATAAAATCCCGCTGATAATCGTTGGTCGCAATGAAAAAATGCTGCTTGGCCGTAGCAGGATCAAACTCACCAGAAACCGTGAGATTACGCAGACTATCCAGACTGGCCCGGGCCTTCTCAACAAGATCCAACGCCCCGCTGGTGGGAACGATCCCTCTTCCCGCTCGCACGAATAGCGCATCACCGGTGATATCCCGAAGTTTATCCAACGTATGACTGACGGCAGACTGAGAGGTACCCAAGCGTTCAGCAGCACGGCTAACGCTGCCTTCCTCGTGAACCACAAGAAAGTAATGCAGGGCCTTACCATCCAAACGTAAGTAATCAAGTTCGCTCACCGGCGTTTACCTCTAACCAACAACATACTTGAGTGTAACCGAACGTGTCAGGAAGTTAAGGCACTG
>JAGSHA010000361.1 GCA_023954795.1 Oceanospirillaceae bacterium
AATGCCCAGCGGAAGCCACTGATCAGATACACCACCGGATTAAACAGGGTGATCGACTGCCACGGTTCCGGCAGCATATTGATGGAGTAGAATGCGCCGCCCAAAAACGTCAGCGGTGTAATCACCATCAACGGGATGATCTGCAACTTCTGGAAATCATCCGCCCAGATACCGATGATAAAACCGAACAGACTGAAGGTGATCGCCGTTAACGCCAGAAAACAGATCATCCAGACGGGATGCTCAATCTGGTAATCCACAAAGATGCGCGCCGTCGCCAGAATCAGCAATCCCAGCAACATCGATTTACTCGCGGCCGCCCCCACATACCCCGCGACAATCTCGAACGGTGATACCGGAGCCGACAATACTTCATATATGGTGCCGGAAAACTTCGGGAAGAAGATGCCGAAGGATGCGTTGGAGATGCTCTCACTCAGCAGCGATAACATCACCAGACCCGGAATGATAAACGCGCCGTAACTCACACCGTCGATTTCGCCCATCCGCGAGCCAATCGCCGTGCCAAACACAACAAAGTAGAGTGTGGTCGACAGTACCGGCGATGCAATGCTCTGCATCAGCGTGCGCCAGGTACGGGCCATTTCGAACTTATAGATCGCCAGGATTGCGTATAGATTCATCTCAGTGCTCCTTCACCAGATTCACAAAGATATCTTCCAACGAGCTTTCGGTGGAATGCAGGTCTTTCACGTTGATCCCTTGTGCACTGAGATTGCTCAACAAATTGGCCACGCCCACATTATCGTCATGACTGTCGTAGCTGTAAATGAGGGTATGTCCGCCCTCACCTAAGGTGAGCGATGCACCGTTCAGACCCGACGGGATCTCCACCAGCGGCTCGTCTAACGTCAGATGCAGCTGCTTCTGACCGAGTTTGTCCATCAGTACGGCTTTATCTTCAACCAGAATGATCTCGCCCTTATTGATCACTCCGATGCGGTCGGCCATCTCTTCCGCTTCTTCGATGTAATGGGTGGTGAGGATAATCGTCACCCCACGCTCGCGCAGTTCACGCACCATCTCCCACATATCCCGGCGCAGCTCTACATCAACACCGGCGGTCGGCTCATCGAGAAACAAAATATCAGGTTCATGGGACAGCGCTTTGGCGATCATCACGCGGCGCTTCATACCACCCGACAGCTCACGGATTTTGGCGTCTTTTTTCTCCCATAAAGAGAGTTGACGCAGCACCTGCTCCAGATACGCAGGGTTCGGCGCTTTACCAAACAAACCACGGCTAAAACTCACGGTAGCCCAGACACTTTCGAAGGCGTCGGTACACAGCTCCTGTGGCACCAGTCCAATCTTGCCCCGCGCTTTACGGTAGTCCCGCACAATGTCGTAACCATCGGCCTTAACCGTCCCCACCGTAGGGTTCACAATGCCGCAGATGATACTAATCAGCGTGGTTTTACCCGCGCCGTTGGGACCAAGCAGTGCAAAGATCTCACCTTTGCGGATATCAAGATCAATATTTCGTAACGCGGAAAAACCTGAATCATAGGTTTTATCCAACGCTTGTACTGAGATAACACTATCCACGCAAACTCCTTGTTGCCACCTATGCTGAGATACAGGGCATACCGTTCAAACAATGCAGGGCGAGATCGCCTACAAGCACTCGCCGCCAATAGAGCAATTTAGCACTGTTGAGTGGTGTAGCGGCAGACAATCGGCATCAAATCCTGCAACACACTGTCTTGTCGTTAGCGCCTTCGCCGTGTTGACCACGATGGACCGCAGCATTGCAATGATGGCCGCTCCCGGTTGATCTGGATCGCACTCACACGGTTTAAACAGACACATCCCACCAAATGGAACCAGATGTCTGGTAGTGCTGGTACTACTCTTATATGCTCCATGCGCCTAATTTAAAGGCATAATAAAAAGAAGCTCAGGTTCTGGGAGCACCACATGTTGCAACACCTCTTTCACCTATCCCCCGACGCCGATTGCAGTCTGCAACAGCAGATTCGTGAGCAGATAAGTCGGGCGATTATCGAGGGTCATATCCCCCCCGAGCTTTCACTGCCCTCCACCCGAAAGCTGGCCGAGATGCTGGGTGTATCACGTAATACCGTGATACTGGCGTACGAACATCTGCTGGACGATGGTTATCTGGTATCGCGAGCGCGCGCAGGGTTCTTTGTGAACCCCGAGATGCTGAAAAGCAGTGCACAGCTGGACGAAGACACCACCGAAGTTGTCAGCGGTAACGCCCCCGACTGGAACCGTTATCTGAAACACCGCCCAACCGACCACAAGCTCAATAAGCTGCATCGCTGGCGTGATTACCCCTACCCGTTTATCTATGGGCAGCTCGATCCGAAGATGTTCCCTACCCACCACTGGCGGGAATGCTGTAAGGAATCCGTCACCGTTGGTGCGATCAGTGAATGGGCTGGTGATCGTTACGACGACGATGATGCATTGCTGATCGAACAGATCCACAGCCGGTTGTTACCGCGCCGTGCAGTGTGGGCCGATCCCGAGGAGATTCTGATCACCGTGGGTGCACAGCATGGACTCTACATGTTGATGCAGCTACTGATGAGCAAAGGCTCCACCTTTGGACTGGAAAACCCCGGCTACCCTGATCTGGTGCGGATGGCCTGTTATAGCGGTGCCGAAACCCGCTCGCTGGATGTGGACGAACAGGGCCTGAAAACGGGCGACCAGCTTAAAGGCTGCGACCTGATCTTTACCACGCCCAGCCACCAATTCCCCACCACGGTTACCATGCCGATGGAGCGCCGCCGTGAACTGCTGGAACAAGCATCACGCGACGACTTCCTGATTATCGAGGATGACTATGAGTGCGAAACCACCTTCACCGATAACCCGACGCCTGCGCTGAAAAGTCTGGATAAGAATGGCCGGGTTATCTACCTTGGCAGCCTGTCGAAAACCCTGTCTCCGGGATTGCGGCTGGGCTTTATCGTCGGTCCAAAAGAACTGATCCGCGAGTTGCGCGAATTCCGCCGGATGATGCTGCGCCACCCGCCGATGAATAACCAACGCGCGGTAGGCCTGTTCCTGTCACGGGGTTATCACGACTCACTGATTCGCAACATCGTACAAGCCTACGAAGAGCGCTGGAAAGAGGTGGGCGATGCCCTGCAAGATTGCTTGCCCGAATCCGCAAAACCGCCCGTTTTTGGAGGCTCCTGTTACTGGGTAAAAGGCCCGGAAGGTTTGGACACCCGCGAATTGAAGCAGCGCGCATTGGACAAAGGCGTGGTGATCGAATCGGGCGATATCTATTTCCAGCAGGACGACCCGCCGCTCAACTTTTTCCGGCTGGGGTATTCATCGATCGCCACCGAGCGGATCAGACCCGGTATCGACCGGCTCGCGAAGATCATCCGCGAACTAACGTAACGCGCGTGCCTAAGGCTGACTAAAGAACTCAATAAGGGGACTGAATTAAATTCAGCCCCCTTTTCATGTTGGGTATCGCCCTGCTCCACCCAACCTACAGGTCACCTCGATACCCGTAGGTTGGGACGAGCGTAGCGATTCCCAACACATACGCTGCAACACATTTACGCCCTGAATACCAAACACACATCCACTCCACCAAGACCAATAGCCTTGCCTTAGGGTCAGACCAGCCCGAGCAGTATCTCTAATGGGGACTGAATTTAATTCAGTCCCCATTTCCTATGTTGGGTATCGCGCTGCTCAACCCAACCTACAGGCCACCTCGATACCCGTAGGTTGGGACAAGCGCAGCGATTCCCAACACATATCCTGCACCACATTGACACCCGGAACACCGAATACCCGTCCATTCCAGCAAGCCAAAACTTCCTGCCTTAGAT
>JAGSHA010000106.1 GCA_023954795.1 Oceanospirillaceae bacterium
ACTGTGGTTTTGCAAGGTGGTGGTCATCTGTTCGTAAAGCCGCTGGGGTACTTGGATGTAGCCAACCCGCAGTCCAGGTGCCAGACATTTCGACAGCGCGCCGATATGGATCACTTGCTCCGGATCGAGATTCACGAAAGGGTCCGGGCGTTTCTCAGGTAGTAGCCCATTCACTTCGTCCTCAATCAGATAAAGGTTGTGCTTGCGGCATACATCGAGAATGGCCTGGCGACGTTCCAGACTCATCGTTGCGGTCGTCGGATTCTGCAGTGTCGGCATGCTGTAGATCAGCCGAGGTTGGTACATACGGCAGGCTGCATCCAATGATTCAGGGATGATCCCTTCCTCATCCATCTCTACCGGCTTAAGACTTAATTGGTGCTGTCGTGCAAGGCTGATCAGGCCGGGATAGCTGTATTTTTCGACCAGTAGGGTGTCCCCGGCACGGCAATAGGCATCCAGCGCCATTTGGGTCGCGTGTTGAGCACCTGAGCTGAAAAGCAGCCGGTCCGCAGATAGGTTGACGCCTTGTTGTTGCAGCCACTGTGCGAGAACTTCACGGTGTTGCATGATGCCTTCGGGCAACTGATACAGCATGAGTTGATTGAGTGTTGCCGGATTCCCTGCCAGCTTTTGCATGGCCCTATTGAGCATATCCGCCCGATCCAACAGGGGAGGGACGTTGTACCCGAAATGACATTCCAGCTGTGAAGAGTGCGGCGTGTCGAAGGTCCAGTGGTTGGTTTCACCTGCACAGACGTAAGTGCCAGCGCCAACGCGGGCTTCGACTAGCCCTCTTCGTTCAGCTTCAGAGTATGCACGCGTTACCGTACCAACAGTGACTCCCAACTGATCCGCGAGTGCACGGTGAGTGGGTAAGCGGGCATTGGCCGCCAGCGTACCGTTTTCAATCAGTGTCGCCAATTGATCGGCAACCTGCTTATAGCGCGGGCCAGCGTTGTCAGAAAGCGCAATATCTAAGATTGTCATGGTGACAATAAAACCTTTGTCATCGTTTTTATTGTTTGGTAGCTTTGATTGTACCCCATAAATATACAAATCAACGCATAATTGAAGCCTATCTTATAAATTGTATCGATACAATATTGTTGTTCGAACACGAAACAGATCAGCTTTGTATATGCACCTCTCGACATAGGAGACTACCAGAGTGGATATACAGTTAATGCTTTCGGTTGCTTTGTTTGCAACCGTGACATCCGGTACACCCGGTCCCAATAACGTGATGCTCACCGCATCAGGTGCCAATTTTGGTTATTGGCGTACATTGCCCCATATGGTCGGTATCGTGATTGGTATTTTGGTCATGAACATACTGGTGGCGGCGGGTTTAGGTGTGGTGTTCGAACAATATCCGGCGGTGCAATCAACGCTAAAAGTGGCCGCCAGTGCTTATTTGGTTTTTTTGGCATGGAAGATTGCGACGGCTAAAACATCAAGTATGCAGGGTGATAGTGACTCGCGCCCTATGAGCCTGATGGGGGGAGCGCTATTTCAGTTTTTGAACCCCAAAGCCTGGATGATGGTGATTACCGCAATCGGCTCATTCACATTGGCGGGAGATGACTACTGGTCGTCAGTGTTCTGGGTGGCGGTGATCTTTATGCTGATGGGATTTCCGTGCATCTCACTCTGGGCAGCCTTTGGCACTCTGGTCGGACGCTTTCTTTCGTCACCCGCTGCGCAGCGTTGGTTTAATCTCATTATGGGTGGATTAACCGCAGCCTGCCTGGTGTTTATCTGGCAGTAAAAATAAAGCCCACCTTATGTTTATGGTGGGCTTTATTCGTTGTGGCGATTAAGAGCAGCCGCCAGGGCCTGGGTCGGGCAGTAGTGGCAGTACAACCGCTTTTATAGCATGAATAATCCCATTATCAGCTTCAACATCTAACGCGCCGGGAATGAGCTCGGCATCGCGCATCAGATTATCGGTTAACACTGCTGATTTATGTTTCAGAAAATCACCCGATATCATACGAATTTGATCTGAACCCAGCACATCGGATGAGTCACGACGTCCGTGTGCAACGTGATACAGCAATACGGTGTTCACAACTTGAGGATCAAGATCTGCCAGACTGCAATATCCGAGTGTTAAAACGGTCTGCTCCAGCGCTGCAAAGGCATCATCAGTGGGGGCGAAAACGGTGTATTGGCGTTTTCCGTCCAGCGCGTTCAGTATGTCGGCTCTACCAGGAACATCTTCGGTTAGCAGTGCTATTAAGGTATCAAAACTGCCTTTGAATGGACTGCCTTCTCCGTTGACGGCGAGGGCAGCGTCTACAAGGCTGTAGTTATCTTTTGGGCCGCGATGGTCGTCGGCTAGGGTAGTCATTGGCAGTGATAAAGCGATGGCTGCGATAGTTGCACATAATGTTGTTTTCACGGGTGTTACTCCCATTTTTAGCGATTTTGTCGCTCGTTGGGTTTTATAAAGTGTCCATTCGTGAGTTGTCCTGAGAGTTACTGGTGCATACGTCGTTAAAAATTATACAGATCACGTGGCGGTGATTTTTATCGGAAATTTCTGGTTATTCTTCTTAATCGTTCAAAAATAGACTTTGGTGCGGCAGACCATTAAGCGTGTATGTACACAGAGGGAGGGCTTGTGCTTACCGAACCTGCCTGCTTTGTTTTCAATAACCTACATACAGATTTTTTGTTTTAGGATTAGATATACGCCTTTTGTGCAATAGCGAAAAAAAGACTTGTTAGAAAGAGTCGATTTATTGGTCTGGCGGCTTGCACAATTCTGGTGCACGACTAGTGTTACCTGTTAATAGAGAAGGATTTACATCAATAACAGGGAGGTTGTGCATGTTCCGCGCCTTAAATATTCGTCAAAAGTTACTCATTGCGCTTCTTTTCATGGGCATCGTGCCTTTAATTGTCGCCATGTGGATCAGCAGTGTTGATACAGCTAAGACACTGGAACAACAGAGCTATCAGCAGCTAACAAGTATTCGAGAACTCAAAAAGCATCTGCTGAATGACTACTTCACTGAACGTTTTGCTGATCTGGCGATACTGGCTTCGGCCGCAACACACCTGCAAGTTCACAGCGGTCGTATGGATCTGGATAAGGTCGATGCTGATGCGCATGCGTTTTATACCCAGTTTAAAGAGCTGGAAGAGTATTATGATCTCTTTCTAATCAACGCCGATGGCCGCATCTTTTATTCTGTGGAGCGTGAACCTGATTATCAAACAAGCTTGGCCAATGGCCCGTACGCACACTCAAATTTGGCCATGCTGTATCGCAAGATAACAAAAAGCCTGCAGTCGGAAATTGTTGATTTTGAGCCTTATGCGCCATCGCAAAATGCACCTGCGGCATTTATAGGTCAGCCAATACTGGATCAAGATGGCAACCTGGAGATGATTGTCGCGCTGCAGTTGTCTATCGATCACCTCAATGAGGCGATGACTGAACGAGCGGGTTTAGGTGAAACCGGTGAAACCTATCTTGTCGGGCCCGATAAATTGATGCGTTCTGATTCCTATCTGGACCCGATCAACCGTACCGTACTGGCGTCTTTTGCAAATCCTGAAAAAGGCCGCGTTGATACCGATGCGAGTAATGCGGCATTAGCTGGGGAAACCGATACGCGTATTGTGATTGATTACAACGGCAACCGGGTACTGTCGTCGTTTACGCCAATCAATATTAAAGATATCACTTGGGCAATGATGTCTGAGATTGATGAAGAGGAGGCCTTGGCCCCTGTCGCTGCGATGCGAATGGACCTGATAATTGAGATTGTTGTATCGGCCATCCTTATTGTTATTGTGGCCTATTTATTTGCCGGGTCGCTGCTTAAACCTATTCGAGAGATGACTGAGCATATTGGGGCCTTGGCGGATGGACGCGGCGATCTGTCGGTCAAGCTTACTGTGCGCACCAATGACGAAATAGCAACGCTGGAAAGGCGTTTGAACAGTTTTCTCGAAAAGATGCATGGTGTGGTCAGTAGTGTGTCAAAAACAACCCGCGTGATTGATGACGCCACTGTGTCTGTTTCGCAAAGTGTCGATAAAACGTCGGCGGGGGCAGATAGTCAGCATGAAGACAGTCGTGCAGCGAAGCTTGCTATTGAAGAGCTGACGGCCTCTGTTCAATCCATCGCTACTAGCACATCTGAAGCACGTGTGGCTTCTGAACATGCTTATCGTGAAATCAATGAAGGCATGGCGGTAACCGAGAAAACGGTAGACGTGATTGAGAGCTTGTCGCATGAAGTTGCTGATGCGGCTGATGTCATCGAAAAACTGAATGAGCAAAGCAAATCGATCAGTACGGTTTTGGAGGTGATTCAGGGCATTGCTGAGCAAACTAACCTGTTAGCCCTAAATGCAGCGATCGAAGCGGCTCGTGCCGGCGATGCCGGGCGTGGTTTCTCCGTAGTCGCGGATGAGGTTCGAAACCTCGCTGCCCGCACGCAGAGTTCGACGCAGCAGATTCATGACATTATTGATGGGCTTCAACATCAGGCGCGTCACTCCGTCACCGTAATGAATGCTGGTAAAAAGAGTGCAGACAAAGGTGTGGAACATGTGAAGCACACAGGGGAGTATTTTCAGCGCATCACCGATGCAATGAGTATTTTGGCAGAGATGAATATCCATATTGCCGAAGCCTCGAAACGTCAGGCGAGTAATGCTGACGGAATTTATGAGCGAGTAGTTCATATGGATCAGATCGCCGACGATACAGCTAACGGCACTGTGGACGTGCGTCGGGTGAACAATCAGCTGGTTGACCTGTGCCACCAGCTTGAAGGATTGGTGAACCAGTTTAAATTGGGTACCGGCGCTGCCGGTAGGACGGTTGAGCTACAAGCAACTCAACGCTTTAGCGGATCAGAGAAAACTGTGAGCTAAGAGGAACGGGGCATGTTGAATAGTTCGGCATGCCCCGATATTGATCAGCCGTTTACAACCTCTACGATTATCTCCCCGATCAAAGCGCAATCCTCTTCACTGAATGTCAGTGGAATGCGCATATCCAACAGCGTCGACAATATCCGCTCGGTTTTAGGGAGTTGTGGCATATCCTCGATATAACGCCAGCTATCGTATCGGCTGGTGTAATCGCGTGGTATGGCATCACCAAACCACTTCAAGATCACCCCACGCTCACCACAGCGTTTCACCACCTCCTGAATCTCTTCTGCGGTGAAACCGGGCAGTGAAAACTGGATAGAACTGGCGACAAAGTGTTCTGCGTCTGGCCGTGCCGGGATGTTGATGGCGCTGCTTTGATTAAAGAGCGCTTCGAGAATACGGTAGCGGCTATTCCAGCGCTCGCATTGGGTCTCCAGATCCGCCAGTTGCGGACGAAGAATCGCTGCACGCAGGTTATCCATACGTCCGCTGTAGTTTGGTGTTTCGTAGCGGATCTGCTCAAACACCTCTTTGGGTGGTGCGGCAAAGTGGCGTTCAAACAGCATGTACGAACCGGAGTGCATGATCGCCCGCGCCATCACTTCAGGGTGGCGGGTAGTCAGGAATCCGCCTTCACCGGAGTTGATGTGTTTGTAGGTCTGGGTGCTGAAACAGGCAACATCACCAAAGGTGCCGCTCTTTTTTCCGTTCCAGCTGGCGCCCATCGTATGCGCGCAATCTTCGATCAGGAAGAGACTATAGCGCTCGCAGATCGCCATGATGCGATCCATGTCTGCGAGATGACCACGCATATGGGACAGCATCAGGTATTTTGCGCCGCTGGCCTCTGCTTTTCGCTCAAGATCATCCAGATCGATACAGTAGTCTTCTGCTACATCGATCAATACAGGCACCGCACCACTGTTGTGGATCGCGCCAGGCACGGGGGCTAGCGTAAAGGCGTTACACAGCACCTTATCACCCGCTTCTACACCCGCCGCACGCATAGCGACATGCAGCGCGTAACCACCGGATGAACAGGCGAGGGCGTAAGGCACGCCTTGGTACTCGGCAAATTCAATCTCCAACAGATCGGTTTCGCTCTTTTCATCCGGTAGGGTGTTGTAGCGGTGCAGACGACCGCTACGCATCACTTCAACCGCCGCCTCAATACCCGTTTCCGGGATCGATTCCTGCTGCGTGAATGACTTCGTAAACTGTTTCATCGTCTGCTGTCCTCAGTCGTAACGCTTTTGATCGTAAACATGGAAATCCCACTGCTGATCCGGGAAGTACTTACGCAAGCGCCAATCACAGGCACGGGCATGACCTTCCATCCCTTCCGCACGGGAGATACGGGAACCGGCAGCACTGAATTCCAGATTCGCCTCTTTGCTGATCGCTTGATAGGTCAGGATCTTCAGGAATTTATGTACGTTCAAACCGCCACTGTAACGCGCAACACGTTTGGTGGGCAGGATGTGGTTGGTGCCGGAGCACTTGTCACCGTGGGTCACGGTTGCGCCTTCACCGAGGAACAAAGAACCGTAGTTCTTCAGAGTATCGCGCCACCAGTCCAGATCATCTGCAATGACCTGCAGGTGTTCAGAGGCGTATTCATCGCTCACGCGGACACACTCTTCACGGCTTTCGCAGAAGATGATTTCGCCGTGATTATCCCACGCGGATTGCACGACTTCCTGATTGGGCATATCGGCCGCCACTTTGGGCATCAACTCGGCCACTTGCTCACCGATACGACGGCTGGTGGTAAACAGCCAGACCGGAGAGTCGTAACCGTGTTCCGCCTGAGAGACCAGATCCACCGCGATGGTCATCGGGTCTGCGCTGTCATCGGCGATGATGGCGGATTCAGTCGGACCGGCGAATACATCGATGCCGACCTCCCCAAACAACAGGCGTTTAGCTTCGGCCACATAACCGTTACCCGGACCCACCAGAATATCCGCGGATACGCCGGTAAACAGGCCCTTAGCCATGGTCGCTACAGCATGGACACCGCCCATCTCCAGAATGATGTCGGCACCGGCCAGATCCATCGCGTAGACAATCGCCGGATGGATGCTGCCGTCTTTTGGCGGGGAGCACGCAACGATGGTTTCTACACCCGCCACTTTGGCCGTGGCGATGCTCATCAAGGCGGATGCTGCATGGGAGTAACGTCCACCTGGGACATAACAACCCGCACAATTAACCGGAATGATTTTCTGACCCAGCTTAACGCCCGGCGCAGATTCGATTTCGAATTCAGTCAGGCTGGCACGTTGCGCTTCAGCAAAGGTTTTCACCTGTTTATAGGCGAACTGAATATCCAGTTTGGTCTGCTCGGGTACTTGTGCGATCAGTTCAGCACGTTTCTCATCAGAGAGGATGAAATCTCCCTGCCAGTTATCAAACTGTGCAGCGTATTCACGGACAGCACTTTCACCGTCGGCCTCAATACGCGCCAACATCTGCTTCACAGTCTGGTGGATACGTTCGTCGTTTTCAGCGACCGGAGCGGTGGATCTTTTCAGATATTCCATTGGCACATCCTTCATTCTTATTCTTCGTACTTTAGTGTGGACGGGTCTTAACCGGTATAGCCCCTTGATGGTTAGATAGTAGGAGTAGGGCGTTGCAACAGACCAATGCTATTTTTAGAGAAGGCGGTTACTTTTCGGCATGGGTGATTTACAGTCCTGAATTCAAGCGGTGTGTACGGGTGCGTTGATGGAACTGAAATGGTTAAAAGACTTTGTTGCGCTGGTGGAACAGGGCAGCTTTTCAAAGGCAGCGGAGTCGCGGTTTGTGACCCAACCGGCGTTCAGTCGGCGTATCCGCTCGTTGGAAAACTGGTTGGGCGTGAGTCTGGTGGATCGTGATAAATATCCCACCACGCTAACTCCGGCCGGGGAAGCCTTTGCGGATCACGCGCGCCAGCTGATTAGCCAGAACTACGCGGTGCGTAATCAGATGCGTGATATTCAATCGGCGCGGGAGCAGCTATTGATTGTGGCGCAACATGCGCTGGCCGTGTCCTTTTTCCCGCCCTGGATGAAAACACTGGAAGCGCTCACCGACGGAGCGTTAATCAAAGTGGAATCCGGCAACCTGCACGATAACGTGGAAGCCTTTCTATCTGGCAACGGCGACTTCCTGCTGTGTTATGCCTCATCCGATATTTTCAGCCAGCTGAAGCGTGATGATGTGGAAAGCCTGCAAGTGGGTGTTGATGAACTGGTGCCCGTATCCGGTGTGAATGAGGCGGGCCAGCCTCTGCACGCTATTGTCGAGGGCGAACCGCTGAAGCTGTTGGGGCATCCGGCGGAGTCCTTCTTTGGCCGTTTGTTGCAGCGGGAATGCCTGTCACGTCTGCCGCCCGAACTGGATGTTCACCTGGCTTGTGAGAATGCGCTGTCTGAAGCACTGAAAGCATTGGTGCTGAACGGTTATGGTATGGCGTGGTTACCACGCAGTCTGATCCGTCCTGAGCTGGAACGTGGTCAATTGGTGATTTTGGATGAACCGTTACACAGTCTGGATCTGAGCATCCGTCTCTATCGTCTGCATCAACCGGCGTGCAGCGCGGCCAATCAGTTCTGGAACTACCTGCAGGAACTCTACAATCAGGAGTGATTTCATCGCATCAATAGTACCCCATGCCGAAAAGTAACCACTCTTAAGCAAATCAGCATTGGTTGCCGTACTGAACTCCTGAATATACTCATTGGCATAGATAAGCAGTGGTTAGGGCTTTGAGTTCCAACGCTGCGAACAGAATGATGCGTAGATCACGCACCGATGAGGCAAGAGCGATGCAAGAGAATCTGGAAATCCTGATCCGGGCGGTAAACGAGTGGTTACCTGAAGGCCGTCCCGTTGTGCAGGCACCGCCAGCCGCTGAGCTGGAAGCGAAGTTGGATCTGACACTGGGCCAGCAGGGCAGTGATCGGGAGACGCTGGAGTCTGCCATTCAGTCCTACCTGCATTACAACCCTGATGTATCGCAGGCCGAATTCTATAAGCTGCTCTATTCCGGCCAGAACAAATACGCCGTACTGGGTGACTGGATCACCAGTCTCAGCAACGCCACCATGCACACCTATCAGGTAGGGCCAGTCGCGACCTTGATGGAGATGGAACTGATCCGTAAATGGAACGATTTGGTGGGTTTCAACCGGGATGGAAATCACGCCGAAGGCGTCATGGTTGCCGGTGGCAGTCAGGCGAACCTGATTGGCATGATGCTGGCCAGTCACCACGCCTGCCC
>JAGSHA010000358.1 GCA_023954795.1 Oceanospirillaceae bacterium
AGACCGCCAAAGCGCATGGTCAGGCCGTTTACATCCAGCAATAGACTCATGTTTTTAACTCCAAATGCGGTCGTTTCATTGGTACCAGGCCTTCAGGACGCCAGCGCATCATGAGAACCATCAGCAGTCCAAACAACAACATACGGTATTCGGAGAATTCACGCGCCAGTTCCGGCAGGATGGTCATCACAATCGCGGCGAGAATAACCCCCACCTGAGATCCCATCCCCCCGAGTACAACAATCGCCAGAATGATGGCGGACTCGATAAAGATAAACGATTCAGGACTGATAAAGCCCTGTCGAGCAGAGAAGAATGCACCGGCAAAGCCCGCGGTCGATGCACCGATGGTGAACGCCGACAGTTTGATCATGGTACGGTTCAGACCCAGAGAGCGGCAGGCAATCTCATCTTCACGCAATGCTTCCCACGCACGACCGATTGGCATACGCATCAGACGGTTGATCACGTAGATCACGAAGCACACCAGGATGACCGCAATCAGGTAGAGGAAAATCACCTTGTAAGAGCTGGAGTAATCGATACCAAAGAACTCGTGGAAGGTGGTCGCACCCTCCTCCTTTGCACGGCGGGTAAATTCCAGACCAAACAGTGAGGGTTTCGCAATACCGGAGATACCACTTGGACCACCGGTCACTGAGGTCCAGTTATTCAGCAAGATACGGATGATCTCACCGAAACCTAACGTCACAATTGCCAGATAATCCCCGCGCAAACGTAATACCGGGAACCCCAGCAGGAAACCAAAGAGCGCGGCTAAGCCCGCTGAGATTGGCAAACACGCCCAGAAGGACATGCCAAAGTACTGCGACAACAGCGCATAAGTGTAGGCACCGACCGCATAGAACGCCACGAACCCTAAATCCAGCAGCCCCGCCAGACCCACTACAATGTTCAGACCCAGGCCGAGCATAATGTAGATCAGCGTCAGCGTTGCCAGATCGACAGAGCCACGGGACACCATGAATGGCCACACCAGCATGATCACCAACAGGCCCGCCAGCAGCCAGGGTTTCAGCATCGCCCGCTTACTTTCTGCCGGCAGCAGTTTACCCAGCTGCGGTTTTGGAACCGCGCCCAGGAAGGCATCAATCTGCCCCGCAAACAACTGAGACAAGAACACCAGACCGATACCAATACCGATCCATGTCCACTGTGCAGCCGAAGCGCCTTCCACTTTGAGCGTGGTGCCTTCGGTATTCAGTGAAATACCGACCATCATGCAGGTCAGGACTAAGCCGATACCTGAGGCAAAAATAGCGTTGTAAAATCTCTTCGCCATCATACTTTTTCCACCTCCGGTTTACCGAGAATGCCGGATGGACGGAACAACAGAATAAGGACTAACAGGCCAAAAGAGACCACATCTTTATATTCAGACGGGAAGAACGCCGCGGTCATCGCTTCGGTCACACCCAGAATCAAACCACCTAGCATAGCGCCCGGAATCGATCCGATGCCACCCAGTACGGCTGCCGTAAAGGCTTTCAATCCTGCGATAAAACCGACATAAGGATTCACCACACCGTAGTACAAACCGAGCAACAAGCCAGCAATTGCAGCCAGTCCAGCACCGACGATAAAGGTCAGTGCAATGATACGGTTGGTATCAATACCCAGCAGGTTGGTCATCCCCAGATCTTCAGAACAGGCACGACAAGCACGCCCCATACGAGAGCGGGAGATAAACAGTGTCAGCAACACCATCACGAGTAGCGTCGCACTCCAGATCAGCAACTGCATGTAGGAGAAGGACACCTCAAACACCGAAGGGTCGCCGAATGTCCAACCACCGGTAATCTGTGGTGGCAGCGCAACATCACGGGAGCTCTGTGACAGGGCTACGTAGTTCTGGAGGAAGATGGACATGCCGATGGCAGAAATGAGGGGGATCAGACGGTTAGAGCCACGCAGCGGTCGATACGCGACACGCTCGATGGTCCAGCCGTAGGTACTGGCAATGACGACCGCCACAATTAACGCGACGATCAGAATAACCGGCAAACTGATAAAGCCCATGCCAAGCAGACCGGCAATGACAATAAAAGAGATGTAGGATCCGATCATATAGATTTCGCCGTGGGCGAAGTTGATCATGCCGATAATGCCATAAACCATGGTATAGCCAATGGCGATCAGGGCGTAAGTCGATCCTATCGTCAGCCCGTTAATCAGCTGTTGAATTACGTATAGACTGGTTTCGGTCATATTGTGTAACCCGAATAGAGGAACACCCCGTAACCGGATCGCGGCACGAGGTGTTCAGGAGTACAGAAAAGGTGATTACTTAGCTGGGGATTTAGTACCGTCAGCGTGCCAGTCGTATACAACGAAGGAGAAGTCTTTCAGGTCACCCTTCGCATCAAACTCCAGCTTACCTGTTGTGGTATCGAAGCTGGTGCTGCGCAGGTGAGCCGCCAATGCTTCCGGATCTGACTTACCGGTCGCTTTCATCGATTCGGTCATGACCTGAACGGCAGAGTATGCTGGGAATACAAATGGACCTGTTGGATCTTCGTTTTTCTCTTTAAACGCAGCAACCAGTGCTTTGTTGGCAGGATCCTGATCAAAGCTCTGTGGCAAAGTGACCAACAGACCTTCAGATGCTTCACCGGCAATCTTAGAGATATCCGCGTTACCGACACCTTCTGGACCCATGAATTTAGCGGAGAAGCCTTTTTCACGAGACTGACGCAGGATCAGACCCAGCTCAGGGTGGTAACCGCCGTAGTAAACAAAATCTACGTTGTTACGCTTCATTTTTGCGATCAGTGCAGAGAAATCTTTATCGCCTGCCGTCACACCTTCAAACATCACTGGCTTAATGCCTGATTCTTCAACAACGTTTTTCACCGCTGTTGCCAGACCTTCACCGTACTGCTGTTTGTCGTGAATAATCGCCATGTTTTTTGGCTTAATGGTGTTAACCACGTAACGTGCAGCGAATGGGCCCTGCATGCTGTCCAGACCGATCGTACGGAAAATGGTCTGGTAGCCTTTTTCAGTAATCGTCGGAGAGGTAGACGCTGCAGTAATCATCAGCACGCCTTCTTCTTCATAGATATCAGAAGCAGGTTCTGTAGAACTGGAGCACAGGTGACCGATGACGTGCTGGATATCGTCGTTAACGATTTTGTTCGCAACCGCTACCGCCTGTTTTGGATCACAAGCGTCATCGTAAATTACACCTTCCAGCGTATCGCCATTAATACCACCGGCTTTGTTGATCTGTTCGATGGCCATCAGCGCACCGATTTTTTGCATGTCGCCGTACTGAGCAACAGGACCTGTCACCGGACCTGCGATCGCGATCTTGATGGTATCAGCCTGAGCTGCGTTAATTGCACCTGCAAGGCAAATTGCTGAACTCAAAGTGAGAAGCTTTTTGTTAAAGCGTTTCATGGATGAGTAACCCCTTTTTATTTTTGTCTTAGAGCACTCCAGACTATGGCATCTGGGCACTTAATAATTGTTATACCCCGTTACAATAGCGTTCTATTGCAGCCAAAACAATCCATGTGTTTCATATAAGAAAACTCGAATAAACAAAGGAGAAATTAGAGCGAAGCAAAGCCCGAGTTTTAATGCTCATCAGGAAACAAAGCACTCGACCTTAGAGTGAGCAACATATGTTCAGTTGTTCGCTTTTTTGCAGCCAGCATGTCACCCTACATAGCCTACACGCAGACTTCGTTCTCGGCTTCAGCTACCGTGGTTACTGGCGTGAGTGACAAATCAGCTAACAACTCAATACTGTGCGGTTTAGCTATCCCATACCCCTGAGCATATTCCACACCGACCTCACGCAGACGGTCAGCGATTTCAGAATTTTCAACAAACTCTGCAATCGTCTTTTTGCCCATC